>NZ_LSMM01000027.1:0-176475 GCF_001566815.1 Marinobacter sp. Hex_13 | reverse complement strand
TTCGATTTTGGCAGATAGACACTGCAATCAGCGTGGGGTAAGAGCGCCCCGAGAGGACCGGTGCCATCCTTGCGGATGGTGAAGTTGTCCTTCCAGGCTTCGGTGCCCCTGCCCCCCAGCTTGCGCGGCACCAGTTCAAGCCCGCTGCGGTCGCTCATCAGCAACACAACCCGCTGCATGCCGATTGCCCGGTGAATGCCCTCGATGACCAGCTGACAGACTTCGTTGATGTCCGGTTTGTCGGTAAGGCTGTGGGTAAGATCGCGGAGAATCTGTAACTGCAGGTTGGGGTCCACCTCTGGTGCGCGCACCGCCTCCTCGCCGGAGCTGCCCTGGCTGCCAGGCATCAGCGCGGTCACCTGGGGAATGCCCAGCGACACCGCGACCCGCGCGGCTTCTCCGGCATTCACCTTGAGCTGGTCCCGAACGGCTGCAGGGTTCTCTCCGATGTCCTGCCCCAGGGCTTCCATGACCTTTTCCATGTCGTCGCCGCGCCAGCCATTCTCGGACAGTCTTGCCATCTCAACGGAGTGGCGCACCAGGCTGGCGGCCTTCGAATTGGCCTGCCCGGGCGCAACCACCTCGCGAATAAAGGGGCCGAGTGACCAGGCGTCCACCAGGCCACGGGTAATTTCGGTAAAGGTGGTGTGGAGCGCGGCTTTCTGGGCCTCCAGTGTCGGCTCCCCCTCACGCAGCCGGGATTCCAGTTCACTGGCCTGCTCGGTCTCGCAGGACCAAAAAGCCAACTCGCCAATGTTCATCAGCAGGGCCCCGATGAACACTTCCTCCAGGGCGTGCTCGTTGCGCTTTGGCAGCAGGCAACGGGCCTGGACGGCGGCGTGGATGGCGCGGGCCAGGCAGCGAAGCAGGTGTGGGCGGTCGTTGCGTTTGAGCAGGGAGTCCACGATCAGGGACGAGATGGCCATGGACTTCACGGCGTCGAAGCCGATCAGGGTGATGGCGCGGCTTACGGTGCTTACCTGGGTGCGAGTCTGGTTGTAGAACACCGTATTGGACAGCCGAAGCACCTGGGAAGTGAGCTGGGCGTCGTTGAGAATAACGTTTGCAAGCTCGTTAACCGTGCTGTTACTGCTGTCAGTCAGTTCACCAATTCTGCGAAGAGTGTTTGCCAGTACCGGCAGTTCCACTTTGCTGAGGTAGGTCACCCATGCCTGGGTCGAGTTCATCCTTGAGGGCGGAGTCTCGGTTTTTGTGGTCAAAATTGCGCGCGCCTCGGGAGTGTTGGTCATGTTCTTGTAATGAATCAGTCTAGTTCAGTCGTGGTCTTCGTGTCAGGTGGCAAATGGTGTAAGGGGATTTACCAAGGTGGCGGATTCGGGTTTGCCATCGGTTTGGTTTATAATCGCGCGTTTTACCTCTGCACCCACAAGGCGCTGACAAAGCGTTCACAAGGCAACGTTGTGATTGTATTTGACCAGGTACAGAAGTCCTACCAGGTAGGTGGGCGGGCGATCCCCGCGCTACACCCCACCAGTATGACCATCGACACCGGCGAGGTGTTTGGCATCGTCGGCCACTCCGGCGCGGGCAAGTCCACCCTCGTGCGCCTGATCAATCTGCTGGAGCCACCCACCGGTGGTCGCATCCTGATTGACGATGAGAACATCACCGGCTACAACGCCAGCGAGCTACGGGCCTTCCGTCGCAAGGTGGGCATGATATTCCAGCACTTTAATCTGCTGTCCTCGAAAACGGTGGCGGACAACATTGCCTTCCCCATGAAACTCGCGGGCATTTATTCCCGCACCGAGATTCGTGACCGGGTGGACGAGTTGCTGAAACGGGTCAGCCTGGTGGATCAGGCCAATAAGTACCCATCGCAGCTCTCGGGTGGACAGAAGCAGCGTGTTGGCATCGCCCGCGCCCTGGCCTGCCGCCCGACGATCCTGCTTTGCGACGAAGCCACCAGCGCCCTCGACCCGCAAACCACCCAATCGGTCCTGAAGTTGCTGGCGGACATCAACCGCGAACTCGGCCTGACCATCGTACTGATCACCCATGAGATGGACGTGGTACGCCGTGTCTGTGACCGGGTAGCGGTGATGGATGCCGGCGAAGTCGTTGAAATGGGTGCGGTCAGTGATGTCTTCCTGCACCCGAAACACCCCACCACCCGGGACTTTGTCTTCGAGAGCGAAAGCATCGACCATGAGGAAATGCAGCAGGACCTGCAGCACGCCAAAGGCCGCATCCTGCGTCTCACCTTCCGTGGCGAATCCACCTACACGCCACTGCTGGGCAGCGTGGCGCGGGAATCCGGCGTGGATTTCAGTATCCTCTCCGGCCGGATTGACCACATCAAGGACACGCCCTACGGCCAGCTGACCCTCTCGCTGGTGGGCGGCAATCTCGATACCGCCATGCAGGCCTTTGAGGCGGCGGACGTTCACGTGGAGGTGCTGCGCTGATGGAAGCCTTGATGGGAGACCTGTTGAGCAACGTGGACTGGACCGAGATCGGCTGGGCCAGTTGGGACACCCTGGTGATGGTGGGCATGTCGCTGCTGTTCAGCGTGCTGATCGGCCTGCCGGTAGGCGTGCTGCTGTTCCTGTTTGGCAAGCGCCAATTGCTGGAGCAGCCCATCGCCTACGCGGTGCTGTCCTTCGTAGTGAACGTGCTACGTTCCGTGCCATTTATCATACTGTTGATCGTGATGATCCCGTTCACGGTGATGTTGATCGGTACGTCTCTTGGCGTGGCTGGTGCGATTCCGCCACTGGTGGCCGGCGGTGCTCCTTTCTTTGCCCGTTTGGTCGAAACGTCGTTGCGCGAAGTGGATAGGGGAATCATCGAGGCTACCCAGGCCATGGGCGCGACTGTAAAACAAATTGTATTCGGAGCCTTGTTGCCGGAGGCCCTGCCGGGCATCATCGCCGGTATTACGGTCACAGCCATTACGTTGGTGTCCTACGCTGCCATGTCCGGCGTAGTCGGCGGTGGCGGTCTTGGCGACCTGGCGATCCGCTTCGGTTACCAACGATTCCAGACTGACGTAATGGTGATTACAGTGGCGCTGTTGGTCATTTTTGTACAATTGCTCCAGATGGCGGGCGACCGTCTCGTTCTGTATTTCAGCCGCAAATAGGCTCAGTTTGGGTGCAAGCCCATGGCGGGAAAGCCCTTCCGAAAAACGCCCGTAAATACGTCCCTGTAGGGCTCGGTCGCGCCATCCCTGGCGCTCCACGTTTTCGGAAGGGCTTTCCCGCCACGGGCCCGGAGTCTTTGCTGGCTTCCGAGGTCTGAATGATATTTTAAACAACAGGAGAACGTGCTTATGAACTTCAAAAAGACCCTGGTGGCAGTGGCTGCCATTGCGACATTCTCTTCCGCAGCCCTTGCGGAAAAGCTTTCCGTGGCGGCAACGCCGGTACCTCACGCCGAGATCCTGGAATTTGTTAAGCCCAAGCTGGCGGAGCAGGGCGTGGAGCTGGATGTGAAGGTGTTTACCGATTATGTCCAGCCTAACGTGCAGGTGGATCAGAAGCGGATGGACGCGAACTTCTTCCAGCATCAGCCGTACCTCGACGAATTCAACGATGGCCGTGGTACCAACCTGGTCAGCGTAGTGGGTGTCCACGTTGAGCCGTTTGGTGCCTACTCAAGCCGGATCGACTCTCTGGAAGCGCTTGAAGACGGGGCCACAGTGGCGATCCCCAACGATCCCACCAACGGTGGCCGTGCATTGCTTCTGCTGCAAAAAGCCGGTCTGATCACCCTGAAGGACGGCAGCAAGATCACCGCTACGCCGCGTGATATCGCTGATAACCCGAAAGACCTGGAATTCAAGGAACTGGAGGCTGCTACCCTGCCGCGTATCCTGAACCAGGTGGATCTGGCGCTCATCAACACCAACTACGCGTTGGAAGCCGGCCTTAATCCGACGGAAGATGCGCTGGTTATTGAGGGGGCTGAATCGCCGTACGTGAACATTCTGGTTGCTCATGAAAGCCGCGCCAACGATGAGGCAATCCAGAAGCTGGCGAAGGTGCTGACAACGGATGACGTCAAGGCGTTTATCAAGAAGCAGTACGAGGGAGCCGTGGTTCCGGCATTCTGAGGCCAGGAACGATAGGCATAAAAAAGCCGGGCATCAGCCCGGCTTTTTCGTTTCAGCGGATTGCGCGTTCAGCGCTTAATCGCCACTCCAGTTCGATCCCGGGTCCGGCGTCATCCGCAGGTAGGACTTCACCGCCCGATAGCCTTTCGGGAAACGTTCTTTTATTTCATCCTCATCCTGCAGGGACGGCACGATCACCACATCGCCGCCGGGTTCCCAGTTACCTGGTGTTGCCACTTTGTGAATGTCGGTCATCTGCAGCGAGTCTACAACCCGCAGCACTTCGTTGAAGTTGCGACCGGTGCTGGCCGGGTAGGTGATCATCAAGCGGATTTTCTTATTCGGGTCGATCACGAACAGCGATCGCACGGTCAGCGTCTCACTGGCGCTGGGGTGGATCATGTCGTAAAGGTTAGACACCTTGCGATCGTGGTCGGCAATGATCGGAAAGTTAACGGCACAACCCTGGGTTTCGTTGATGTCCTTGATCCAATCCTTGTGGGAATCGACCGGGTCCACACTCAGAGCGATTGCCTTGACGTCACGCTTGGCGAATTCGTCTTTCAGCTTGGCCGTCAGGCCGAGCTCGGTGGTGCACACTGGCGTAAAATCGGCAGGGTGCGAGAACAGTATGCCCCAGCTGTTGCCCAGCCATTGGTGAAAGTCGATCCTGCCTTCACTGGAATCCTGCTCAAAATCCGGTGCGGTATCTCCCAGACGTAAACTCATCGCGTTTCCTCCTTTGATGATACGAAAGCCCGGCCAGACGAAGCGCCGGCACAAAATTCAGTCTATACGATAAACAGTGGAGGCGGATGGGAGAAAACCAAGGGGTCTTGATTTGCCTCATCCGACTCCACTTACGTATCAGCTAACGCCGACTGACCGCTCTTTCTCGAAATGCTCACGGGTGAGCTTGAACACCACCGGGCTCAGTAGCAGCAAGGCCACGAGGTTTGGCAGCGCCATCATGGCGTTGAGCGTGTCGGCGATCAGCCAGATCAGGCCAAGGTTGATGGTGGCACCGACCGGTATCGCCAGTATCCAGATCACGCGGTACGGCACGATGGCTTTGACGCCGAACAGGAACTCAATGCAGCGTTCGCCGTAAAACGACCAACCGATAATCGTGGTAAAGGCAAAAATCGCCAGGGAGATGGCGACAACGTAATTGCCAAACCCGGGCAGTCCGGTTTCAAAGGCCAGTGAGGTCAGTGCCGCACCGGTCTCACCTGACGTCCAGGCGCCAGAGCTGATGATGACAAGGCCGGTGATGCTGCACACGATGATCGTGTCGATGAACGTGCCCAGCATGGCGACCATGCCCTGGTTGATCGGGTTCTTGGTTTGGGCTGCCGCGTGAGCGATAGGGGCGGAACCGAGACCGGCCTCATTGGAGAAAATGCCGCGGGCCACACCAAAGCGGACAGCGGCCCAGACGGCGGCGCCGGCAAAGCCACCTTCGGCGGCAACCGGGCTGAACGCGTGTGTAAACACCATGGCGATAGCGTTCGGAATCTGCTCGGCGTTAATGGCCAGTACCATCAGGCCAACCAGGATATAGGCGATGGCCATAGAGGGCACCAACGTGCTCGCCACCTGCCCGATGCGTTTGATGCCACCGATCAGCACAAGGCCTACCAGTACCATCAACACAAGGCCGGTCACCCAGTGCGGCAGGTTGAAGTTGGTTTCCAGAACATCGGCCACCGAGTTGGCCTGCACCGTGTTACCAATGCCAAACGCGGCCACCGCCGCGAAGATGGCAAACAGCACACCCAGCCAGGCCCACTTTTTGCCCAGGCCGTTGCGAATGTAGTACATCGGGCCACCCGTGTAGGCGCCGCGTTCGTCCACTTCCCGGAACCGTACCGCCAGTACCGCTTCCGAATATTTGGTCGCCATCCCGACCAGGGCGGTCAGCCACATCCAGAACAGGGCTCCTGGCCCGCCCAGGAAAACCGCGGTGGCAACGCCGGCGATATTACCGGTACCGACGGTGGCCGACAGTGCGGTCATCAGGGCCTGAAATGGAGGAATCTCGCCCTCTGATTCGGCCCCGGTACGGCCTTTCCACATCAGTTGGAAACCGGCTCGCAGTTTTAATACCGGCATCAGCTTCAGGCCAATGCTCAGAAACAGGCCGACACCAAGAATCATCACCAGCATGGGCGGGCCCCAGACCAGTGCGTTAATGCTGCTAATAAACGACTCAAAGGCTTCCATGGGAATCTCCCTGTGTTTGTGCCTTGGTATTGAGGAGCTTCCGCGACACCGGCGATATGGATCTGAGTAGTACAGATCTGAGCTCGGCGGAAGCGTATAACTCATTGAGTTTATATACTTATTTTTATCTGTAAATATTCGCTGCAAAGAATTAGCTGTTCTGACGCGACGTGGGTCTGCAAAGCTATTGGATTCGTAGCCTCTCGGGTTAAGCTGTGGACTGGTTATCTCAGGAGTCCCTCAATGCCGGAAACCCTAAGCCACTCTGATTGGAGTTCTGCCGATACGTCGGTCAACGCCATGCCCGAGACCCTTCACGTCCAGGCAGGCGAGCTGTCGTTCTGTGTGGAAACCCGGGGAGATCCCGCCGGGGAGCCGGTGATCTTTGTGATGGGATTGGGGGCGCAGATGACGCTCTGGCCGGAGGCGTTGCTGGACCAGTATGTTCGTGAAGGCTTTCGGGTAATCCGGTTTGATAACCGCGACATCGGGCTGTCATCGCACCTGAAGGATCGCCTGGAGGGTCATCCGGTTGCGGTCATGGCAAGGCACCGGATGGGCCTGCCGATCGCCGCGCCCTATACCCTGCATGACATGGCGGACGATGTCTGTAAGGTGATGGACGCCCTCAGCCTGACCAGCGCTCACCTGGTGGGTGTTTCCATGGGCGGCATGATCAGCCAGCTGGTGGCTGCGAATCGCCCCGAACGCGTGCGCTCGGCAACCCTTATCATGACCTCCACCAACAGCCCGCGCCTGCCAATGCCAAAATCAAAGCTGATCTGGCGCCTGGCAGGTATTGGCGCGAAGGGGCATGATGAAGCCGCAGTTGTCGCACGCTCCCTGGAGTTCTGGAGAGCGATTCAGAGTCCGGGCTACCCACCTCGCGAACAGGAAGTGAGGGACCGGATCGTACGGGAGTTCCGGCGCAGCTATCATCCCGCCGGCATTCTCCGCCAGACCCGTGCCATTCTCGCCACTGGAAGCCTGTCATCAGCCACGCGTCGCATACGGGTGCCGGTATCCGTGATTCATGGCAAGGCCGACCCGCTGGTGCGGCCGGTGGCTGCGGAGCAGTTGGGATACCTGATGCCTCATGCCCGCGTTGAGATGATTGACGGCATGGGGCACGATCTTCCGGAACCTCTGTTGTCGCGGTTTGCCCAGATCGGCTTTGAAACCATGGCGCAACAGCCGAGGCAGGGCAACGGCTGACGGCCGGTGCCCGCAGAAAGAGATGGCCGGTTGCGGGTTTATACTTCCAGTTTTCGCCCCCATTGCCTATGTTTAAAGAGGGACGAATCCAGAATATGACTGGTCAGGGAGTCTGCCAATGCAATCGCTAAAAGTATCCGATGTCATGTGGAACCACATCGAGCCCATTCGTCGTGGAACGCCCTTAACCAAAGTGGTCAAAACACTGCTTCACAACCACGTCACTGGGCTGCCGGTCGTGGATGACCACCGCAAGGTGATCGGGTTTGTTTCCGAACAGGACTGCATCCACGCCCTGCTGGTGAGCAACTACCACCACGAAGGCGACCCGATCGTGGACGACGTTATGTTTCGCAATCCGGTCACCATATCCCCGGAAATGTCTGTTGTGGATCTGGCCCAGAACCTGGGCGCAGGCAAGCCCAAGGTCTACCCGGTGGTTGACCATGATCGTTTGATCGGTATTGTGACCCGCACTGCCATCCTGGCAGAGTTTGCAAAGGCCGGTTATGGCATAGAAGTACCGAAATACGCGTAGTCAGAAGGCTGTGAATTTTCCGACTGAGAGGTACCCATGCAACTGCTCTCCACCAACGTCTGTTTTGGCGGCGAACACCGGCGCTACCAGCACCACTCGGCAGCCCTGGACTGCGATATGGAGTTTGCGGTGTACCTTCCTCCTGTTGCCGTGGGCAGCAACCCTCAAAAAGTGCCGGTTCTTTACTGGCTGTCGGGGCTGACCTGTACCGACCAGAATTTCATGCAGAAGGCCGGGGCCCAGAAAAAAGCGGCGCAGCTGGGCATTGCCATCGTGTGCCCTGACACCAGCCCCCGTGGTCTGGACCTGCCCGGCGAGCACGACAGTTACGATTTTGGCAGCGGCGCCGGTTTTTACCTGAACGCCACACGCCAACCCTGGGCCCCTCACTATCGAATGTACGATTATGTGGTGAAGGAATTGCCGCAACTGGTGGAAGGCCACTTGCCGGTGACAGAGGATCGCAGTATCAGTGGTCATTCCATGGGTGGTCACGGGGCACTGATCGCGGCGCTGAAGAATCCCGGGCAGTACAGATCCGTGTCTGCTTTTGCGCCGATTGCCAACCCCAGCGAGTGCCCCTGGGGTCAAAAAGCCTTCAGCGGTTATCTGGGGGACGACCCGAAAACCTGGGAAGAGTGGGATGCGACGCTGTTGATTCCCGGCGCCAGCGAACGCTTACCGCTGCTGGTGGACCAGGGTACAGCGGATGACTTCCTTGAAAGTCAGCTCAATCCCGAGGCGCTGGTCGAGGCATGTGAGAAGGTGCATCACCACATCAATCTGAGAATGCACCGGGGTTATGATCACAGCTACTTCTTCATCGCCTCGTTCATCGATGACCATCTTGAGCATCACGCCCAGGCGTTGGGCTTGAGATAATACAGAGCGCGTAGAGCGTTAGTGGAAACCCCAGAGTAGCCCGAAGTCCATGGAGGGCATCACTTCGGGCTGTTCAACGTTGATAATATTGAAATCCGGCTGGCTGCAGTCCCGCTCAAAGGTGCCGCTGTAACGGTTGCCCCTGGGACCAATGATGGCTTTGGCAAACGGGCCACGGTGACGGTGCGGGCGCCGGACAATCACCGCCACTTCGTTGTTGGCGAGCCTCACCAGAGTTCCTGGCGGATGATCGGTCAGAATGGCCAGCAGAGCCCGCGGAATGGCAGGGCGTAGTTTGCCGTCGGCCAGCGAAGCGATCAGTTTGCGGGCCTCGGTTATGTTCATTCGTTCGCGATAAGCCCGCTTCGTTATCATTGCCACATAGCGTTCCGCCAGCGCCAGGATTTCCGCCTCACCCCGTATGTCGGTACCACTCAACCCATTGGGATAGCCCGAACCGTCCGCCTGTTCGTGGTGCTGCGCAATGATTTTGAGTAGCAGTGGGCTGGTGATGTCGGCCTCTTTGAGTGCCTGAACGCTGCGTTCGGGGTGTTTGCGTATCACCGCGCGCTGCTCGTCGGTCAATACCCGGTTGGAAGCATTGAGTTTGTCGGCCACCGGCACCAGAGCCAGGTTTGCCATTAGCGCAGCACTGATCAGTACGGCGATCCGCTTGTCATCGAGGCCGAACCGGCGTGCAGTAAACTGACAGAGAACGGCATAGAACAGTATCTGTTCATGGATGGTGGGCTCGATCGAGTACAGGTGCACCAGTGCCAGGCTGGCCTCCGGGGATTCCTGGCACATCTGGTCAATCATTCGTGACAGGCCAAGTACCCGTTGGCGGGCACTGTCATCCTGGTTAGTAATGGCGTTTAGCGAGGATTCCAGGGTTTGCAGTAATACGGGATAATCCGCAAACGGGTTGCGGAGACGGATATCTTCCTGAATATCCTCGTCGGGGCGCTCAATCACCCGGGGCTGGAACAGGCCACGCTCGAACAACTGCTCCAGCTGAATGTCATTCTGTATGACGTAGCCCTGTCTCAGCAGAACATTGCCATCGGCGTCATAGACCGTCCAGGGCAAGGGCTTTCCAATGGTCAATGCGCCGGGTGCGATACGAAGAAGGTTCTGCACTCAATGGCTTCCTGGTGCTTATTATAATAATGCTTAAGTTTACCCCTTAAGCCGATACCAACTCCAGTTGTTGAACGGTCGGGAATGGGACGTTTGCGGTGATATGGGAATCTGCGTCCTTTGATTTAACAAAGTATTTCATTTGTGCGTTTGTTAAATTTCGTTGCGTTCAGCTTCCGTAATCGGATCTTGCGCTATGATAGTTTGCTAATAAGACCTTGGTAGGAATGTACTGTCACTATGCTCTATCGTCTGAAAACAGATTTCAGGCTGTCCATCATCACGTTGTTGGCCATCAGTGCCATTCTGGGGATAACCCCCTTTGCGGTGATGCGGTTTGTCCAGGGCAACGTGCTGGCCGGGGTGGTCGATCTGGGTATTATGCTGGCGATCACCGCCGGAATGATTTACGCCTGGATAACAGGCGATACCGCTCGCAGTGGTTTTGCAATGGCCCTTGTGGCCTGCGGCGGGGCGGTGACAGTCGGAGCGTTGGTCGGAGAGCCTGGGCTGTTCTGGTTATATCCGTGCCTGGTGACAAGCTTCTTCCTGACGGAACCCCGCTACGCAATTTTTATCAATCTGGCCGCCGTTGTTGCCTTGATGGTGCATGGCGTGGCCTTCAGTTCTCTTGTCCAGATGTGGACCTTCGCCGCCACGGCTATGGTCGTCAGCTGCTGCGCCTATGTGTTTGCCCATCGCAACGAGAACCAGCGGGAGCGCTTGGAACACCTGGCCACAATCGACCCCCTGACGGGCGTCAAAAACCGCCGCTCCATGGATCAGGAGCTGGCAATGGCCGTTGCCAGCGCTTCCAGAAACGGCATCTCCTACGCCCTGGTGTTGCTGGATATCGACTACTTCAAGAAGATCAACGACGAGTATGGGCACAACGTAGGGGATGACGTGCTGGTGGAAATGGTGGCGTTGATCGAACAGAACATCCGCAAGTCCGATCAACTGTTCCGCTTTGGCGGTGAAGAGTTTGTATTGCTGATGCCCGGGGTGGATTCAACCGGGTTGAAGGCGGTCATGCACAACCTGCAGCACATCATGCACAAGTTCCTGCGCCACCCCGGGGGGCAGGTTACCGCCTCCTTTGGCGTTGCCCTGCTCCAGGCTGGCGAAAAACCTGATGATTGGCTGGCGCGGGCGGATGAAGCACTTTATGAAGCAAAGGACACCGGGCGCGACCGTATTGTCTACGCGGACGACATGGTCGCCAGCCCTGCGTGATCGCCCCGGCAAGACTACTCTGGTTTTGGCGAGTACAGAAACAATCGCAGCCCCAACAGGATACTGGCGGACGCCAGCCCACAGGTAAGCCCCACCCAAAAACCAGCGGCCCCCATGGCAGGCAGCAACCAGTCGGTAAAGGTCAGCACCCACCCCAGCGGCAATCCAACGCCCCAGAACGAAAACAGCATGATGAGCATGGGAATGCTGGTGTCTTTGTAGCCCCGCAAGGCGCTGATGCAGGTCACCTGAATCACATCGGCAATCTGGAAGAAGGCCGCATACACCAGCAGTGTCACCGTCACGGCCTGAACGTCCTGCTCACCGGTGTAGAGCGCTGCAATTCCTTCTGCGAACACAAACAGCAGCACGGCAAATACCAGCGCCACCGCTGACGCCAGAATCAGCGAACTGCGGGCGATGAGCCGGGCAGTATCCGGCGCCTTGGCACCCACCAGGAAACTCACCCGCAGGGTCAGCGCCATTCCGATACTCAGCGGCAGCATGAACACCAGCGATACCACGTTAAGCGCGATCTGGTGCCCCGCCACAATCACTGGCCCCAGCGGTGCCAGGAACAGGGCTATGACCGAGAACATGCTGGCTTCCACAAAGATGGTAAAACCAATGGGGATGCCCAGGCGCAGGATATAGCGGATGCCCGCTGCGTCCGGTTTGGCCCAGTCTGCCAGCAGATGAAAACGGCGATACACCGCACTGCGGTTCAGGTAGATCAGCAACGCCAGGGCCGCAACGCCGTTGGAGATGGAGGTGGCCCACCCACAGCCGATGCCGCCCATGGCCGGGAGGCCGAGTTTGCCGTAAATGAAGATGTAGTTCAGGGGCAGGTTGATCAGGGTTCCCAGCACCGAGAAGGCCATAATCACCCGGGTATGGCCCAGCCCGTCCGTCAGCCCTCGCAGTGCCATGATCATCAACATCGCAGGAATGCCCCAGGCGAAGGCGTCCAGGTAGCCCTGGGTGATACGGGCGGTGTTGGTTTCCAGATTCAGGGCATCCAGCACCGGGTGCACGTTGGTCAGCAGCAGGATCATGATCACCGTGCCGCCGGCTGCGATATAAAGCCCCTGCCAGGTCGCGGGCATGATCTTCTCGGTGGTGCGCGCCCCGTTATAACCGGAAATGATCGGCTGCAGGGCCCCCAGGAGGCCCATGAAAAAGAGGAACACCGGCATCCACAGACTACTGCCAATGCCCACGGCCGCGAGGTCTTCGGCACTGGCGTGGCCTGCCATCACGGTATCAATGACCCCGTTGGCCATCTGCGCCACCTGGGCAATCAGGATCGGTCCGCCCAGGACGGCCAGCGTGCGCCACTCGGTCAGTGTGCGCTGGACCAGAGGCTGGCGGACTTCTGGTAATGGCTGGTGGGTTTCGTCCATGGAATCGTGAGCCCGGGCCGGAGAGATAAATTGGAAACTGTCAGGAGCGCTGGATGGTACCCCATTCTCCACTCCGGATGTCATAGGGTGTTTCCGTGGCACTGTGTACAACCCAGTGCAGTAGCGGGTAAAGTGCCGCCTTCCAATGTTTCAGGTGCGGGTAATATGGGTCTTCTGATTTTCGTAACAGTCCTGTGGGCGTTTTCGTTCAGCCTGATTGGCGAATTTCTGGCCGGGCGTGTGGACAGCGATTTCGCGGTATTGACCCGTGTGGTGCTTGCCGCCCTGGTGTTTCTGCCGCTGACCCGTTGGCGTGGGGTTCCCGGAGGCTTGAAGCTGGGTGTACTGGTCACCGGTATGCTGCAGTTCGGTGTGACCTATTTGTGCCTGTACCGCTCGTTCAGCTACCTGACCGTGCCGGAAGTTCTGCTGTTTACCATTTTCACGCCACTGTACGTCACCCTGATCGATGACGCCCTGTACCGGCGCTTTTCGCCGATTGCATTGGTTGCCGCAGCCGTGGCAACGCTGGGTGCGGGGATTATCCGTTACGACGGCCTGAGCCAGGGCTTTATCACTGGCTTCCTGCTGTTGCAGGTGGCCAACTTCACCTTTGCGGCGGGCCAGGTCGGCTACAAGCACACCATGATGCGCTTCCCGACGGAACTGCCGGCCTACCGTACGTTTGGTTATTTCTTTTTCGGGGCGCTGATCATTGCCCTGCCATCCTTCCTGATCTTTGGCGACGCCAGTCGTCTGCCCACGACCTCATTGCAGTGGGGCATTCTCGCCTGGTTGGGCCTGGCAGCGTCCGGTATCGGGCTGTTCCTGTGGAACCGGGGGGCATGCCATGTGGATGCCGGCACTCTGGCAATCATGAACAACATGTTGGTGCCCGCCGGGTTGCTGGTCAATCTGGTGATCTGGAACCGGGATGCCGACCTGTTGCGACTGGCCATAGGAGGCGGTGTTATCGCCCTGTCGCTGTGGTTGAATGCGCGCTTTCATCCGCGGGCAAGGCTGGCGGTGTAACGGTACTCCCCGTTGTCTGTAAACGGTCGTCCCGGTTCACTCTGACATCCTCTGGATATCGGATATTTCACAATGTTTGCTGACGGCGTCTACGCTTAGAGTTGCCATAATTGCCAAACCAAATGTGGAATGGCCATGTCAGGGAGACAGCCTGTAATGCGAAAAAACCTTCCGGTTACCCAGCGTGAAGTCCGAATGGCCGAAAGCGGTCGACTGATTACCACCACCGATTCAAGAGGCGTCATTACGTACTGCAATGACGAGTTCGTCGACATTAGCGGTTTCTCTCGAGAGGAGTTGGTCGGCCAGCCCCACAACGTAATCCGTCATCCGGATATGCCGTCGGCTGTATTTCAGGGAATGTGGGAGTACCTCAAGGCCGGAAAACCCTGGATGGGGGTGGTCAAGAACCGCACCAAGAGCGGTGACCACTACTGGGTGAGCGCTTACGTGACCCCGATTCTTGAAAACGGAAAAATGATTGGCTTCGAGTCGGTACGAGTCTCGCCAACCCGTGAGCAAGTGGCGCGGGCTGAAAAACTCTATCCGAAGCTGTCTGCCGGCAAGGCGGTCGTCAGTGTCCAAAGTCGGATTGCATCTGTCTTGCGGTCAGGATGGCCCTTTGCCCTGTCGTTGGTCCTGAGCCTGGTGGCGTTGACCATGCTGGGCAATTCCGGGATGGCCATCGGCGTGATCGTGGTAGCTCATGTGTTGGCAGCGGGGCTGACCCTCAGGTCCATAACCGCCCGCCTGCAGAGCCTGCTTGACCTGCGCCCTGACGCCTTCCGTGATGCCGTTGTGGCACGGACCTACAGTGATGAAAGCGGCCTGTTCTCGCAGATGGCCATGCTGATCATGAGCGAGAAAGCGAGGATTCGTACCGCCCTGGCCCGTATTGATGACCAGGCGGAGCTACTGTATGAGCATGCCAGGGCGAGCCACCGTTACATCAGCGAGGGCGCCGAGTCGATTGCCAAACAGCGGGCCGAGACCGACCAGACCGCATCGGCCGTTAACGAAATGACGGTGTCGATCCAGGAAGTGACTGAAACCGTGAATGGCAACGCCAAAGTGGCGGAAGAAGCCAACCGGATGGCGGCCACCGGCAGCAAGCGCAGCGGTGAGGCCCTGACGGCCATCGAACAGCTGGTCACCCGGGTGAACGGCATTGGCACGGCCATCCAGAAACTGGGTGCCTCAACAGAAAGCATTGGTGAGGCCGCCAGCCTGATCTCAGACATTGCTGAACAAACCAATTTGCTGGCACTGAATGCGGCCATCGAAGCCGCCCGTGCTGGCGAGCAGGGTCGAGGGTTCGCCGTGGTGGCGGACGAGGTCCGGTCGTTGGCCCGCCGCACCCGGGATTCCACAGTACGTATACAGCAGGTCATTGACGACTTCCGTAGCCAGGTGGAACAAGCCGTTCAGGCCACCCGTGAAGGGGAGCAGGATGCAGGCAAGGGCCTGGAGAAGGTGCGGGAGGCAGAAACGTCCTTGCAGGAAATCGTGTCTTCGATCCATGATATTTCGGACAGCTTCATCAGCATGTCGGCGGCCTTTGAGGAGCAGAGCCAGGTATCCGAGGAGATCAACCATCAGGTGGTCAATATTGCCGAACTGGCCGATCACAGTACCCAGCAGGCGGATTCCGCCAAGGACAGCAGTAACAGTCTGAGCCAGATGTCCCGCGGGCTGAAAGATCTGGTCTCCCGGTTCGTGAGTAAAAACGGCTAATTATCGGCCGGCCCCGGAGATGTTTACATCCCGGTGCCGGCCCTGGCTGGCATCCTGCGCATACTGCTGGCAAAATCCCGCCCCATCTGCTGAAGCAGGCCTTCGGCATACCTCTTCTAATCGATTCATCAGCCAAAAGCACAGGATGAAACAATGACTGGTTCCAAATCTACCCCGGCCCATCGTGGGCTATGGTCCTCCCGGATGGCCTTTATCCTGGCCGCGACCGGTTCGGCCGTCGGGCTGGGCAATATCTGGAAATTTCCCTATGTCACCGGCGAAAATGGTGGTGGCGCTTTCGTACTGGTATACCTGCTGTGTATCGCCATCGTCGGTATCCCCATCATGATGGCGGAGGTTTATATCGGCCGTAGTGGCCGACATAATCCGATCACCAGTTTCCGCCTGGTGGCCGAGCGCAACCTGGCGTCACCGGTATGGCGGATCTCTGCCATTGTGGGTGTGCTGGCAGCATTCATTATCCTGTCGTTCTATTCTGTCATCGGGGGCTGGGCGGCGTCCTACGTTGGTCACGCGGCCATGGGCGATTTTACCGGCCAGAGCGCGGAAGCCATCGGTGAGCTGTTCGGCGGCCTGCTGGCCAGCCCGGTTACACTGTTGATCTGGCACACCATCTTTATGGCATTGGTGATTTTCGTGGTGGCCCGTGGCCTCAAATCCGGCCTGGAGCGAGCCGTCACCATCCTGATGCCCGCCCTGTTCGTGTTGCTGCTGGTTGCGGTGGGCTATGCCACTACCACCGGCCACTTCGGTGCTGCTGTCGCCTTCCTGTTTACACCTGATTTTGGCGCCCTGACCATGGATGGCGTACTGGTAGCGTTGGGCCATGCGTTTTTCACCCTGAGCCTGGGTATGGCCATCATGATGGCTTACGGTTCCTATCTGGGAGACGATGTGTCGGTCGGGCGGACTGCAGTGACCGTGTCCATCATGGATACCGTGGTGGCGCTGATGGCCGGCCTGGCGATTTTCCCGGTGGTCTTTGCCAATGGCCTGGAAGCCGGTGCGGGCCCTGGCCTGATTTTCCAGACTCTGCCGTTGGCCTTCGGCCAGATGCCGATGGGCAGCATATTTGGTGCCCTGTTCTTTGTGCTGCTGTTGTTCGCGGCCTGGACCTCCGCTATTTCACTGCTGGAGCCAGTGGTTGAATGGCTGGAAGACAAACTGATCGTTGGCCGCGTGGGAAGCACGGTGGTGGTGGGGGTTGCCTGCTGGCTGCTGGGTATTGCGTCCATCCTGTCCCTGAATGAGTGGTCCGGCTTCGCGCCCCTGGGCATGTTCGAGCGCTTCGAGGGCAACACCATCTTCGATCTGCTCGACTTCTTTACCGCCAACGTGATGCTGCCGCTGTCCGGCCTGCTGACGGCGCTGTTTGTCGGCTGGTGCGTGGCGAAAGAGTCGTTGCAGAGCAATTTGGCCCTTTCCGGAGGCAGCTTTGCGCTCTGGTACAACCTGGTTCGCTTCGTAACACCGGTGGCGGTTGCGATCGTGTTTGTCTACAACCTGATGTCGTAAAGGCCGTCAGGGATTGAAAAAAAACCGGCCCACACGCGGCCGGGTTTTTTTGTTTCGGGGCGTGTGCTGCTTAACGGTCTGAATCGGTTGCGGCGCGCAGTGCGTCCAGGTGCGGTCGCAGGGCACGCTTGTCGGCTTCCGGTGCGTTGCTTGCCGTTTCCATGGCAGACATGGCGCCACCCATCATGTCCCGCATCTGCTGTTTTTGGGCTTCGCTCATGTGTGGATTGTTGTTGATCTCTTCCATGGCTTTGGCCATTTCCTGATTCATGGTGTTGGACTGCTCGCCCATTTCCAGGGCGCTCCAGGCCTGGAAAATGCGGTCACCGGTTTTCGCCCACGACTCGGGATTGGCGAATCCGTGTTGCTCCACCACGTCTTCCAGCCGGTTATATAGGTCATGACCCTTCATGCGCTCGATGGACGATGAGAATATTCGCGACATGTCTGGCATCTCGCCACCGCGCTCACCTTTCTCGGCCGGGAAATCCTCCGTCATCTCATCGAATTCACTCTCCATCCCCTGAAGGGTTTCCAGGCTGCTGATGAATGAGCGAATGGTCTGGTCGGTCAGGGTTTCGGCCTGGGCCGCGAAGGGGGCAAGCAAGAGCAGGAGAAGCAGGGGCGCTAAGGCAGGGCTGAATCGGTTCATGAGAACGTCTCCTTGTGATTGGGAATCCCGGTTCCATTGATCGGGATTCCCTAAAGGTAGTCCTCTGTCAAACCGCCTGCAACAACCCATGCCGGGTTATGATCGACCATGATCAGGGTCGGCTCAGAACAGCAGATCCGGCAGATAGGTGGCAATTTGCGGGAAGATCATGATCAACCCCAGGCCAACAATTTCAACAATCACAAAGGGAATGATCGATGAGTAGATATCCTTCATGGTGATGCTCGGCGGCACCACCCCTTTCAGATAGAACAGATTGAAACCGAAAGGCGGCGTCATGTAGCCGATTTCCATATTGATCACGAACAGGATGCCGAACCATATCGGGTCAAATCCCAGGGACTCAACGATGGGCATGAATACCGGCAGCGTGATCAACATGATGCCAACCGGGTCCAGCACCATGGCCAGCAGGAACACGATCACCATCATGGCGACGATGATGCCCCAGGGACCGCCGGGAATCATATTCATCAGCCCCTCGATCAGATCCTGGGCCCCCATGCTCTGATAGGCAGCACTGAAGGCGTGGGCTGCGAACAGGATCCACATGATCATACCGGTGAGCTTGAAGGTGCGGATCGCCGCTTCCTGCAGGATGCTCCACTTGAACTGACGGTACACCGCAGCGGATATCAGGGCGCCGAGCACGCCCATGGCGGCGGCTTCGGTTGGCGTGGTAATGCCGCCAATGATAGAGCCCAGAACCATGATCACAACACCGATGGGCAGCAGTACCGCCCGCAGGGCACGCAACTTCTCCGGCCAGGTGCCACGCTCTTCCTTGGGCAGCGCCGGGGCCAGTTCGGGCTGCAGGTGGCAGCGCACCAGGATGTAGATGGCGGTCAGTACCATCAGCAGAATACCGGGCATGATGCCGGCAGCGAACATCTTGCCCACCGACACACCGGTAATCAGGGCATAGAGGATCATCAGAATGCTGGGAGGAATCAGTATGCCCCAGCCCCCACCGGTGTTGATCACACCCAGGGCCATCTTCTTGTCGTAGCCCCGTTCAAGCATTGAGGGCAGAGCGATGGTGCCCATGGCGACGACCGCCGCGCCACTGATGCCGACCATGGCTGCAAAAACGGCGCAGATGCCAAGGGTGCCAATCGCGAGGCCGCCCCGCAGGCCGCCGCACCAAAGATGCATCATGCGGTACAGGTCTTTGGCAACCCCGGTTCGCTCCAGAATCATCGCCATGAAGACAAACAGGGGGATCGCCACCAGGGTAAAGCTTTCCATGGTGCCCCAGATCTGCGAGGACACCATGTAGAAGGAGTCGAATCCCCAGGTGAAGTAGAGGAAGACAACGGATACGCCGCCCAGCACAAAGGCCAGTGGCAGGCCCAGAAGCAGGAAAAACAGCAGGGAGCCGAAGAACAGCAGCGTGAGGATTTCAATGCTCACAATGGCTCTCCTTTGGCGTCGTCCTGGGGTTCGGGGGTGTAGTAATTGAGGTTGAAGGCCACTGCGATATCTTCCAGTAACTTGACGATGCCTTGCAGAACCAGCAGGCCAGTGCCCAATGGAATGGCAGCTTTCACCGGCCAGATAGGCGGGTTCCAGGCGGAATAGGAGGTTTCCCAGCTGGCAATGGACTCACTGGCCATGTCGTAGCCGAAGTAAAGCAGGGCCAGGGTGAATATAAAGAATATTGTTGAAGTCAGAATGTCGAGCACGGCACGGCCGCGGGGCGGAAGGTGTGAGTGCAGCAGATCAACATTCACATGGCCACGGTGAGCCATGATGTAACCCCCGGACATGACGGCGTAGATGCCAAACAGCATCTGGGTCAGTTCGTTGGTCCATACCGTGGGTGAGTTGAACAGGTAGCGAAACGCCACCTCCATGATCAGGAATGCGAACATGGCAAAAACGATCAGCGCTATCCCGCGCCCGATGACATCATTGAGACGGGTAACCCCTCTCATGAATGCGCTCAACACACCCATTGGTATTCTCCGGGAAACGGTTCGTTCAAAAGCAAAGCCGGGCCTGAAAAGCTGGCCCGGCCGGTTTCAGGTGTCAGGCGTTTACAGGTAACCAAGCTCTGACAGGTAGTCTTTCAGCATGTCCAGCGCCTTCTGGGCGTTGTCGCTGCGCTTGCCTTCCTCATCCCACAACGTCTGTGCGGTCTGGGTCAGACGGTTCTGAACGTCCTCCGGCAAGGTGTTGACCTGAACATTGTGTTCGCTGATGGCCTTGGCCAGCGTGATGCGTTCCTTGTACTGATACTCGTTGGTACGGAACCAGAACTGTTCCTCAAGGGCCTGCTTGACGATGTTCTGCATATCCTCGGGCAACTTGTTCAACGCTTTCTGGCTGACAATGATGACGTCGGTGCCGGCAATGTTCAGTGCTGGCTGCACGTGGTATTTGGCCACTTCATACAGGCCCATACTGAATGCGCCCTGAGAAGCCCCCCAGTGGGCACCGTCAACAATGCCGGAGTCCAGGGCGGAGTAGAGTTCGCTGCCCGGGATGTAGGATGCGGCGGCACCGGCGTCGGTCAGAAAGCTTTGCAGCGCACCAGAGGAGCGGATTTTCAGCTTGGTGAAGTCTTCCCAGCTATCAATAGGCTGCTTGACCACCATCTCGGTCGGGTAGACCTTGTCAGTCGCCCAATAGACATTGTGTTTGGCCGCTTCATCGCGAAGCATCTGTTCGAACCCGAGGCCCTGATGGAAATAGGCGGCTTCCCAGACATTACGGAAGGCAAACGGCAGGCCCGAGGCAATACCCGCGAGGGTGATCTTGTCCTGGGCGTAAGCCGGGGAAATGGTGCCCATTTCCAGGATGCCCCGGCTGACAGCGTTGAAGATTTCCTTGGCTTTAAACAGCGAGCCTGCTTCGTAAAGTTCCAGCTCCAGACGGCCATCGGTGCGCTCTTCAAGAATGGTCTTGAGTCGAACCAGACTGTCTTCATAGGAACTGCTGGAGCCAGGCCAATGGGATTGGACCTTCCAGGTAAAGCTTTCTTCAGCGGCAGCTGCCGGAGCGCTGGCCAGTGCGGCGGTCAGGCCCAGGGTTAGGGCAGAACCGTACGTGATCAGGGTTTTTCTGGCGGTTGTTAGTATCTTCATTGCTGGACCTCGATCATTATTGTGTTGGACGTCCTGTTCGTGATTTCACTGTGCGGAATTAGTGACTGCAGAATGAATCCGTGTATCTGAATCTATCACACACTTTGCTTTTTGCAATAGGATGGTTGCCGATATTCCATTACCAAAGTTTAGTTCATGGAGGCATTCATCGTGATCATCACCCAAAATCAGCCAGGTGTGGCCCACCTGGTGATCAGCAGGACGGACAAAAAAAACGCATTGACTCGCGATATGTACCAGGCGCTGGCCGAAGGTGTGAGCAAAGCAGCGGCAGATACAAGCGTGCATGCCATTGTGCTCAGCGGTGACGGTGGTGTTTTTACCGCCGGCAATGATCTCGATGATTTCCGCGCCCGCGCTACGGATAAGAATCCCAAGCCCTCTGCGGGTCTGGCTTTTATCGAAGCCCTGATGGTGTGCGATACGCCCATCATTGCTGCGGTGGAAGGACTTGCCATCGGGATCGGCACTACCCTGTTGTTGCATTGTGACTCCGTCATCGCTGGCCGCTCCGCACGTTTCAAAACCGCCTTTGTGGATCTGGGGCTGGTGCCGGAGGCGGCTTCTACCGTGACCATGCCGTTGCATCTGGGTTCCCGGCGTACCGCGGATCTGCTACTGATGGGAGACACTCTGAACGGCGAGGAAGCTAGGGAATGTGGCCTGGTCAGTCATGTGGTTGATGATGGGCTGGCGGTGGATGAAGCATTGGCACAGGCTGACGCGCTCGCGGCTAAACCCCGGGAAGCCCTGCGGGCCACCAAGCTCCTCATCAAGGCGCCCTGGCGGGAAGCGGTGAGCGAGGCCCTTGAGAGGGAACGCTCCGTGTTTGCCGACAGACTACGGTCGGAGGATTGCCGGGCCGCCCTTGCGCGCATGGGCAAGGGCTAGTTCAGGGCCAGTAAGGCGCCCGCAGATCGCGCTTCAACACCTTGCCAATGGTGGAACGGGGCAGCTCCGGGCGGAATTCAATGGCCGTCAGGCGCTGGGCCTTGCCCAGTTGACCATTGGTCCACTCGAGGATCTCCGCCTCATCCTCTGTGCAGCCGGGCTTGAGCACCACCAGCCCCAGCGGGGTTTCGCCCCATTGTTCGCTGGGAATGCCAATCACCGCAACGTCGGCGACGGCCGGATGGGCCAGCAGTACCTTTTCGAGATCCACCGCGTAGATGTTGAAACCGCCGGAGATGATCATGTCCTTGCGTCGGTCCAGGATATACACAAAACCTTCTTCATCGACTCGGCCCATATCACCGCTGCGATAGAAGACCAGGCCCTCGGGGCTGGTCCAGAGCATGTCCCGGGTCTGTTCCTCGCGGTTGATATATCCCCGCATCATGGAGATGGCGCGGCCCACGATCTCCCCGGTCTCGCCCCGGGGCAGCTCGTTGCCCTCCTCGTCAATTACCCGAACTTCCGCGCCTTCGGTGGGTTTTCCCACGGAGTCCCATTTGTCCGGGTGGGCCGCGCAGTCCAGGCTGGTGGAGATGCCGCCTTCGGTCAGGCCATACACCTCGCGGATGTTGCCCGGCCAGCGCTCCATGGCTTCCCGGATGACGTCCGCCCTGAGGGGAGCGCTGGTGCACAACTTGAGCTGGAACGCGGACAGGTCGAAGCGATTGAATTCCGGATCGGCGAGGATGCGTTGGTACTGGACCGGCACCAGCATGGCGTGGGTCACGCGGTAGCGTTCGGCCATTTCCAGGAACCGCCGGGCATCGAACTTTGCCATCAGCACCAGGGTCCCGCCGTAGAACAGAGTTGGCAGTACGGACACCAGCGTGGTGTTGGAGTACATCGGCGTGGACACCAGGTTAACGGCGTTGCCATCAAGCCCGAAGCGACTCATTCGGACCATCTGGCGCTGGCGGAAACGGTAATCGTGAAGAATGCCCTTGGGGGTGCCGGTCGTGCCCGAGCTGTAAATGACATTGAACGGATCATCCAGGGTGACCGTGGCCGGGCGCGCCTCCGCGCCAATATCGCCCAGCCAGGACGCAAGGTCCAGGCGCATTCCCGGGCTGTGGCCATCGAGCGCTATACATTGATCGCGCCCGAGCGTATCGAGCTTGTCGGCAATGCCTTCAAACAGCTCGATGTTCTTCTTGGAAACAAACAGGAAGCGGGCTCTGCAGTCATTCAGCATCAGTGCCAGGCTGCTGCCACTCGCCATGCCTGAAAGCGGCACCATGCAACCGCCGGCCACCAACGTCCCCAGGTACAGAGCAACATAATGGATGCTGTTTTCTGACAAACCCGCTACGGCGTCACCTTGTTTCAGGCCGGCGGATCGCAGCCGGTTGGCGATGCGGTTGGCTTGCCTGACAAGCGCCTGCCAGCTGAGCTGGGTCTCGCCATCGATGAGTGCGATATGGTCCGGGCGTTCGAGGGCGAGGTGCTGGATGCGTTGGCCAATGGCGTCCATGGACTCATCGGGATCGGTGGGGGCATAGACGGGCATGTGCTGCGTGTTTTTCATTTTTTCGCCTATTGTAGTTCCGGTGTTTTATCTAGTGAAATTTACTTCCGAATATATTGACTCAAAACCGGAAGGCGTGACAAATTACAGTAGAAGGTGAATTCGCGACGACGCAACAAACTATAAAAAGGAGCATCGGCATGGGGCGTTTCGACAAGCGGGTAGCCATCGTCACCGGGGCCGGCAGTGGTATCGGCAGGGCCACGGCGGTTCGCCTGGCGCGGGAGGGCGCACAGGTGGTGATGATGGATATGTCCGAAGCGGGCCTGCTGGATACCGAGGGCCTGATGCCCGAGGGAGCGGAAACCCTGCGTCGCATTGGAGACGTGGCTGATGAGGAGCAGGTCAGCGCACTGGTGGGCGAAACTGTCTCGACCTTCGGTCGCATTGACGTGCTGTGCAACGTTGCCGGCATCGCCAGCACCAGTGGTGGTCACCCCGATATTACCGGTAACGACCGGGGCGAATGGGAACAGGTGCTGGCGGTGAACCTGATTGGCACCATGCTGTTTATAAAGCATGTGGCGCCCCACATGCAGGCCCGCAAGCTGGGCTCGATTGTTAATACCGCCTCGGTGGCCGGTCTTCGCTCCGGTGCCGGTGGTAACGCTTACAGCGCGTCCAAGGCTGGTGTGGTTAACCTCACCATGACTGCTGCCTGCGATCTGGGTAACGACAATGTACGCGTGAATGCGGTGTGCCCGGGGCTGGTGGAAACCGGAATGACCCAGGCTGTTTTTGACTATGCCCGCGCCAATGAGAAAGCCCATAAGCTTGGATCGCGGTGTGAATTGCGGCGCTATGGTGCGCCGGAAGAAATTGCCGCCGCCATTCTGTTCCTGGCCAGTGATGACGCCAGCTACATCACTGGTCAGTCTCTGCCCGTAGACGGCGGCAACACCGCTTCTCTGAACCTGCCTGGAATGAAAGTGTAATGAGTGAAGACAGCCTGCATATTCGTGGTGGCCAGGACCTGCCAGGATTTCACAATCTGCTGGGGTATCACCAGGTGTCCTGGGAGGAGAACGAAGCGGTGATTGGCCTGGAACTGCAGCCCTGCCACCTTAATCTGGGCGGCGTGATTCACGGCGGTGTTTTGACCTCGCTGCTGGATATCGCAATGGCGGAGGCCGGCACCTACTGTCCGTATCCCGGCCGGATACGCAAAGCCATTACCCTGTCGCTGACGACAACGTTCACCGGGCAGTGTTCCGGTGGGACTATCCGGGTCACCGGCCGCAAACGGGCCGGCGGCACCCGAATTTTTAACAGCACCGGAGAGGTTCACGACGACAAGGGTAACCTCCTGGCCATCGCCGAAGGCACCTTCCGCATTCGCTCCGGGAGTGAGAAACCGGAAGGCGTGCCAATCTGATCCTTCAACCAATGAGGTACTGGAATGTTTGAGCTGTCTGACAAAGCCAAAAAACTGCAGGCGCAGCTTCACGAATTCATGGACGCCCATATTTACCCGAATGAGCACAAGCACCATGAGCAGGTCGAGCAGGCGGAGAATCGCTGGGCGCCGGTACCGATCGTCGAGGAGTTGAAGGTCAAGGCGAAAGCCGCGGGGCTGTGGAACCTGTTCCTGCCCGACAGTGAATTCGGCGCCGGTCTGACCAACTATGAGTACGCCCATCTGTGTGAAGTCATGGGGCGCTCGGCCATGGCGCCGGAAGTGTTCAACTGCTCCGCGCCGGACACCGGCAACATGGAAACCATCGCCCGCTACGGCAACAAAGAGCAGCAGGACAAGTGGCTGAAGCCCCTGCTTGATGGCGAGATCCGCTCCTGCTTCTCCATGACCGAGCCTGACGTGGCCTCTTCCGATGCCACCAATATTGCCTGTGAAATCCGTCGCGAAGGCGATGAGTATGTGATCAATGGCCGTAAGTGGTGGTCGTCCGGTGCCATGACCACCACCTCTAAAATCGCCATTGTTATGGGCAAGACCGATCCGGGGGCTGAGAAGCACAAGCAGCAGTCGATGATTCTGGTGCCGCTGGACACGCCGGGCGTGAAGATGATCCGCCCGCTGACGGTGTTTGGCTACGACCATGCCCCTCACGGCCACGCTGAGATTCAGTATGACAATGTGCGGGTGCCGGTGGACAACATTCTGTTGGGTGAGGGCCGTGGTTTTGAAATTGCCCAGGGCCGCCTTGGGCCGGGCCGTATTCACCACTGTATGCGCACCATCGGGGTTGCCGAGCGTGCCCTCGAGCTGATGTGCAAGCGTGCCAATGCCCGCGAGGCTTTCGGTAAGCCGCTGTCGAGTTTCGATTCCATTCGCAAGGATATTGCCCGCAGTCGCATGGAGATTGAACAGGCTCGGCTGATGACCCTGAAAGCGGCGCACATGATGGACACCGTTGGTAATAAGGTGGCTCGTCAGGAGATTGCGATGATCAAGGTGATCGCACCGAGCATGGCGCTGAAGGTGTTGGACCGGGCGATTCAGGTTCACGGTGGCGCGGGTGTGTCTCAGGACACCTTCCTGGCCGAAGCCTGGGCCAAGGTGCGGACGTTGCGGCTGGCGGACGGGCCGGATGAGGTGCATCTGGATTCTGTCGCCAAGATCGAACTTCGCCAATACCGCTAAACCAATAACCTCTGAATCAGGGGGAGAGCGGCCGTGGTGGTGTCCTTCCGGGACACGCCGTGAATACGTCCATGTAGGCTTGAGCAAAACATCCCTGTTTTGCACAGTCCCGGAAGGACACCACCACGGCCACTCCCATGCTTCAGTGTATGAGGATCGAATGATGGTAAATCCGCTTTTTGATATGACCGGAAAAGTTGCCCTGATCACCGGTTCCACTAAAGGCATCGGCCGTTCCATCGCCGAAGAAATGGCTCGCCTGGGTGCCAAAGTTGTCATCTCCAGCCGCAAGGCCGATGCCTGTGAACAGGTCGCCAACGATTTGAAAGAGCAGGGCTACGAAGCCATCGCCATTCCCTGCCATGTGGGTAAGAAGGAAGACCTGCAGAACCTGGTGGATAAAACCAACGAAGCCTGGGGTTCTATCGATGTGCTGGTGTGCAACGCCGCCACCAACCCGGTCTACGGCACCACCGCCGAAATGACCGACGAAGCCTGGGACAAGATCATGGACACCAACGTCAAAGGCACCTTCTGGCTCACCAACATGGTGCTGCCGCAGATGGCCGAGAAGGGTGAAGGTGCGGTTGTTCTTCTGTCCAGCATCGCCGGAATCCGCGGCAATACCACCATCGGTACTTACGGTGTTTCCAAGGCAGCGGAAGCGGCGCTGGCCCGGAATCTGGCAGTGGAGTGGGGGCCAAAGGGTATTCGAGTGAACAGCATCGCCCCCGGCCTGATCAAAACCGACTTTGCCAAAGCCCTGTGGGAAGACCCGGTCCGCGTTAAACGCGCCGAAGACAAAACCCCACTGCGCAGAATCGGTGACCCGGTCGACATCGCCGGCTTGGCCGTCTTCCTGTCAACAAAGGCGAGTGCCTACGTCACCGGACAGGTCATCGTAGCCGACGGCGGCGAAACCATTTGTTAAGAAGGCATCACCGAAAGCACGCCGAGGCAGGTGGGTGGGGGTGCCTTTGTGCAGGGAAAAAGGTGTCCGAGCGCAGCGAGTTCTTTTTCCCGGAAGAAAGACACCCCCACCCGCCGGCCGCTGCCCCCCAATGCCGGGCAACTATGTAATAAATGAAGGCAACAGAAAAGATGACCATGAACCCAGAGTTGGTAGACGTTTTGCCAGCCCACCAATTTGATGAAGACAGCCTCCGTACCTGGCTACAGCAAGCCATACCAGGTTTCGGTACCAAGCTGGACGTACAGCAATTCCAGGGCGGACAGTCGAACCCCACGTTTCTGCTGGACACCGACAGCGGCCAATACGTTCTGCGCAAAAAGCCGCCCGGGAAAACACTGCCCTCCGCTCACATGGTGGAGCGGGAATACAAAGTCATGCGCGCTTTGTCCGAACACACCAGCGTGCCCGTGCCGGCCACCCGGGCTTTGTGTGAAGACAGCAACATCATCGGTACGCCGTTCTACGTCATGGACTTTCTGGAAGGCCGCATAGTCAACCACCCGGCGTTGCGGGCGCTGAATCGTCAGGAGCGGATGCCGGCGCACCTGTCGGCCATTGATACCCTGGCGGCACTGCATTCGGTAGACGTGAATGCGGTGGGCCTGGGTGATTATGGTCGACCCGAAGGTTATGTCGCTCGGCAGGTCGCGCGCTGGAGCAAGCAGTACCTGGCGTCCAAAACTGACGAGATGCCCGCCATGGACAAACTCATGGAGTGGCTGCCGGAGAACCTGCCGTCCACCGATGAGTCCGCCATTGCCCATGGTGACTACCGCTTTGGCAACCTGATGCTGGCACCGGACAAACCGGACGTGATCGCCATTCTGGACTGGGAGTTGTCTACTCTTGGTCATCCGCTGGCGGATCTTGCCTATTACTGCCTGCCGTACCACCTGCCTTCGGACATGGAAGGTTCCCGCGGTTTGTTGGGGGAGGATCTGGAGGCACTGGGCGTTCCCACTGAGCAGGAAACCATTGCCCGTTACTGCCAACAGACCGGTCGCGATGGCATTGCGGACTGGCATGTGTTCCTGGCGTTTTCCCTGTTCCGTCTGGCGGCGATTGTTCAGGGGGTCTATGCCCGCGCGTTGCAGGGAAATGCCGCCAATGCCGATGCCCTGCAGGTTGGCAAACGTGCAAGCCAGCTGGCGGAAGCGGGCTGGAAAATAGCCAGTGAAGGAGACCGGTCATGAGCCAGACTGCTGCAATCACGGAACCGATGGTCCGTCGCATCCTGATCACCAACGATGACGGCATCAACGCACCTGGGCTGGCGATTCTCGAACGGATTGCCCGCAATCTGGCGGAAGAAGTCTGGGTGGTGGCGCCGGAGCATGATCGCAGTGGCGCAGGGCAGAGCATCTCCATTCACGACCCGCTGCGGGTGTATGAAAACGGTGAGAAACGCTATGCCGTGTCCGGTACCCCCGCAGACTGTGTGTTGTACTCGCTGGCCCATTGGTTTGGTGATAACCCGCCGGATCTGGTGCTGTCCGGTGTGAACTGCGGCGCCAATATCAGTGATTCGGTGCAGTACTCCGGAACCGTGGGCGCGGTGCTCAGCGCCGAACATATGGGCATACCCGCCATTGCGCTGAGCCAGGCCTTCCTGAGCCGGGAAGGCGTTGACTGGTCGCCGGTGTCGGCGTTCGGCGAGCAGGTAATCCGCAAGCTCTGGCAACCGGGCGAAAACCGGGCCTGGAATGTGAACTTTCCGGCCTGCGACGCCGGTGTGATCCGGCAAGCGCAATGGTGCAACCAATCCACCGGCTCCATTCAGCGGCCCCGCCTGCTGGCAGGGCAGGATGCCCGTAGCCTGCCTTATTGGTGGCTGGGGTTCGATCGCAGTTCCCGGCACATTACGGCACCGGATGAAGACGTCACCGTGCTGCGGGAAAAAGCCATTGCGATAACGCCATTGCGTCACCGGGAAGCCCTGCCCGGTGGTACTGGAATATTCGATCTGGCCGCCGCTGCGGCTCACTGAATTGACTGAGGGGATGACAACAATGACATTTACACGCCACCACAGCGTCTGGCCAAAAGAATTACCAAAGAGCATGACACTGCCTGACACCAGCGTTTTCATCAACCTGCAAATATCTGCCCTGCGGTATCCGGACCATACAGCGACCATCTACTACGATGCGCCCATGAGCTACAGGCAGCTGCTGACGGAAGTGGAAGCGATGGCCGGCTATCTTCAGGCTCAAGGAGTGAAGAAAGGTGACCGTGTTCTGCTCTACATGCAGAACTCCCCCCAGTATGCCGTTGCCTACTACGCCATACTGCGAGCCGACGCCGTGGTGATTCCGGTGAATCCGATGAACCGGGCTGCAGAGCTGGAACACTACATTGCCGATACCGGTTCGAGGGTGTGCCTGGCCGGTCAGGAACTGGCCGACTTTATCCTGCCGATGCTGGACAGCACGGATCTTGAGCGGGTGGTGGTGGCGTCCTATAACACCTACATCAATAAGGACACCGACCTGGATTTGCCGGCAGAGGTGGCTGCACCGGCCTGGTCCAAAGACGTACCCGGCGTGGTGAGCTGGGAACAGGCGCTGGCCGGTAATCACAAGCCGGCAGAGCACACCGCAGGCCCGGACGACCTGGCGGTGATCCCCTACAGTTCCGGGACCACCGGCGCGCCCAAGGGATGCATGCATACGCACCGCAGTGTCATGGCCACAGCGGTTCACCGGGCGTTCTGGAATCTGAGCACCGCCAACACTGTCCAGTTGGCGACGTTGCCGTTCTTCCACGTGACCGGTATGACCGGCTCCATGAACAGCCCCATCTACAGTGGTTCAACTACCATCATTATGACGCGCTGGGATCGCACAACCGCCGCCCGGCTGATAGAACGTTACCAGGTCACCGGCTGGACCAACATTGTCACCATGGCGGTGGATTTTCTGTCGAATCCGGACATCGGGCAATACGACCTTTCCAGCCTCAACACCATTGGCGGTGGTGGAGCGGCAATGCCGGAAGCGGTGGCTGCCAAGCTTAAAGCCATGACCGGCCTGGATTACATCGAGGGTTATGGCCTGTCGGAAACCATGGCCGCCACCCACATCAACCCGTCGGATCATCCCAAGCCCCAGTGCCTGGGTATTCCGGTATTCGATGTGGATAGCCGCATCATTGACGTTGAGACCCTGGAAGAGAAAGGCCCGGGCGAAGTGGGGGAGATTGTTTCCAATGGTCCTCAGGTAACCCAGGGGTACTGGCATCGCCCGGCTGAAACCGAGGCGGCGTTCGTGGACATCGACGGCAAACGCTTTTTCCGCACCGGTGACCTCGCTTATTACGACGAAGAGGGCTATTTCTTCATGGTGGACCGGGTCAAACGGATGATCAACGCATCAGGCTTCAAGGTGTGGCCCTCGGAAGTGGAAGGATTGATGTACCGGCATCCGGCCATCCACGAAGTGTGCGTCATTTCATCGCCCCACCCCAAACGCGGTGAGACTGTGAAAGCCTGCATCGTACTGACACCGGATGCGGAGACCAGTACCACCGAAGCGGACATCGTCAGTTGGTGTAAGGAGCAGATGGCTGCCTACAAAGTGCCAGAAATCATCGAGTTCGTGGATGAGTTGCCGAAATCACCCACGGGCAAGTTGATGTGGCGAGCGCTGCAGGAAGAAGAGTGGAAGGCTAAAGCCTAAGCGTTAATTCATGCTAATTATTCCGCACTGCGGAATAACGTTCTAAATATTGACATACGAGACGTTCGGTGCAATTGTTTCATTAAGCTGATAGATGGGTCGCAAGGCCCTGCCCAAAACCGCATAACTCGCAACAACAACAAAACAGCGGAGGAGCACACTTGAGCCTTTTCCTACAACAAATCATCAACGGGTTAACCCTGGGGAGTATCTACGGTCTCGTAGCCCTGGGCCTGACCCTGGTCTACGGGATACTTCATATCCCCAATTTTGCCCATGGCGCGCTCTATATGGTCGGGGCATTCATGTCCTACTTTTTCATGGTGGACCTGGGCGCGCACTACTGGATTGCCATGGCCGGTTCGGCCGCGGTGGTCGCTGTCCTGGCGATACTGTGTGAGCGTCTGGTGTTCCACCCACTGAGGCATTCGCCACCGATCCACGACAAGATCGCCGCCATTGGTATTCTGCTGTTTCTGGAAGCGGTGGTGCAGATGTTCTGGGGGTCGGACTTCCGCCGTATGTCATCGCCATTTACCGGCATCATGAATTTCGACGGACTGATTATTCCTGAACAGCGCCTGCTGATCATTGCGGGGGCGTTCGTGTTGGTAGTGGCCCTGCAGCTTTTCCTGCGCAAGACCATGACGGGGGCGACCATTATCGCCATGGCGCAGAGTCGTGAAGGTGCCTTCCTGGTGGGCATTGATGCCAACCGGGTGGCGATGATGACGTTTGCGATTTCGGGCATGCTGGCCGCGTTTGCCGCCACACTCTATGCGCCCATCAATCTGGTGTATCCCGCCATGGGGCACCTGGTCATCATGAAAGCCTTCGTCATTATCATACTCGGTGGCATGGGTAGCGTGCCTGGCGCCATTGCCGGCGGCATGATTATCGGTTTCGCTGAAGCCCTCGGCGGCTTTTACATCTCGACGTCCTATAAAGACATTATTGCCTTTGGTCTGCTGGTGCTGATTCTGTCAGTTCGTCCACAGGGCCTGTTCGCGAAGGGGGCGCACTGATCATGTTCAAAGTCGCTTCCCTGCTGATGACGCCAGCCGCCAAGTACCTGATGCTGGCCTTCGCCATACTGTTCCCGCTGGTCGCCGCGAATGAGTACCAGGTGTACGTGATGGCGACCGCCTTTGTCTGGGCGATCGCGGTCTACGGCCTGAACATCATTACCGGTTTTTGCGGCCAGCTGAACCTGGCCCACGGCGGTTTTTTTGCCATCGGAGCCTACACCCTTGGCCTGCTGACTGCCGACTATGGCTGGAGTTTCTGGCCTGCCTTCCTGGGTGCGCTGGTGATGACGGCGGTGCTCGGGTTTCTCGTGGGCATCGTTTCGCTGCGCCTGAAAGAGCATTACTTTGCGATATTCACCCTGTGTGTGGGCTTTATCATCTACCTGCTGATCGACAAGTGGGAAGAGCTGACCCATGGTGCCATCGGTGTCCGAGATATCGCCGCACCCTATGGCTTTGGGTTGGTGGACTTTACAGACACCACCCCGTTCTACTACCTGGTGCTGGCCTTCCTGGTGTTCGCAATCTGGTTCATGGGGCGTTTGTCCAAGTCCCTGCTGGGTCGTACCTTCATTGCCATCCGCAACGGTGATGAACTGGCCCAGTCCCTCGGGATCAACCTGATGCGCAATAAAGTCCTCGCCTTTGTACTGTCCACGACCTATGCCGGTCTGGCAGGTGCCCTGTATGCCGGGATGGTCCGTTTCATCGGCCCGGAAGAGGCCAATATCAACCACACCTTCGACATGATCACCTATCTGCTGGTGGGCGGTATCGGCACCATTATGGGGCCGTTGCTGGGCACCGTGGGCATTGTGTGGATTACCCAGTCACTGCAGTTCCTGGAAGAGTACCGAATGATCATTTTCGGGCCGCTGCTGGTGCTATTGGTGATCTTCTTCCCCCGGGGCATTACCGGCTCCTTCCTGACCTGGATGCATCGCAAGTCCCAGGCACTGGCGCCTACGAAAAAGCGCCAGGAGAACAAGGTCAACACCGCACAGAACCGGGAGGCAGAGAGCAATGCTTAAGGTAGAAAACGTCACCAAAATGTTTGGCGGTCTGGCGGCGGTGAGCGATGTGTCGGTGGAGTTCGAAGCCGGCAGGATCAACGCCATTATCGGCCCCAACGGTGCTGGCAAGAGCACCTTTTTCAACCTTATTTCAGGCCTGCACCAGCCCACCTCCGGCCGTATCCTGCTGGACGGCGTGGACGTCACTAACCTGCCCAGCGACAGGGTCGCACGCCTGGGTGTGGGAAGGACCTTCCAGACGACCAACCTGTTTGAGCAGGCAACCGTGCTGGACAACCTGATCGTGGGGCACCGGCTGCGGACGAAATCCGGCCTGTGGGACGTGCTGATCAACAGCAAACGCCTGCAACGTGAAGAGAAGGCGGCGCGGGACAAGGCCATGGAAGCCCTGGAATTTGTGGGCCTTGCCCACGTTGCCGGGCAGTTTATTGCCGACATCACCCAGGAAGAACGCAAGCGGGTGGCCTTTGCCCTGGCACTGGCGACCGACCCCAAGATCGTCCTGCTGGATGAGCCGGCGGCCGGGGTTAATCCGGAAGAAACCGTCGGATTCGCCGCGCTGATGCGGAAAATGGTGGATGAAAAAGGACTCACCGTGTGCCTGATCGAGCACAAGATGGACATGATCATGAGCCTGGCAGACAAGATCATGGTGCTGGATCACGGTGAAAAGATTGCCGAGGGCACGCCGGAAGAAGTACGCAACAACCCGGTGGTGATCGAAGCCTATCTGGGAGGTGACGAAGATGCTGCAGCTTAACCATGTCGACGTCTGCTATGGCAGCTTCAAGGCACTGACCGATATTTCGATGACGGTGGATGCCGGGGAGCTGGTTGTTCTACTCGGGGCCAATGGCGCCGGTAAAAGCAGCCTGTTCAATGCCATTAGTGGCCTGGTAAAGCCGACGGCCGGCGAGATCCAGTTCGAAGACAAACAGCTCAACGGTATGAAAGCCAGTGCGGTCGTCGCCAGCGGCGTAGTGCAGTGTGCCGAAGGCCGAAAACTGTTTCCGCAGATGAGCGTCATGCAGAACCTGATGATGGGGGCCTACGTGCACCGACGTGATCGGCAGGGCAACCGCAAGCGCCTGAACGAAGTGTTGGAGCTGTTCCCGATCCTCGCAGACAAGGCCGATGAGCCTGCCGGATCTCTGTCCGGGGGGCAGCAACAGATGGTGGCCATCGGCCGCGCCATGATGAGCCGCCCCCGCTTGCTGATGCTGGATGAGCCATCCCTTGGCCTGGCTCCCCTGGTGGTCAAGCAAGTGTTCGAAACCGTCAAACAAATCAACAGCCTGGGCACAACCGTGCTGTTGGCAGAGCAGAATGCGTTTGCGGCCCTGAAGATTGCCCACCGTGCTTATGTTATGGAGAACGGCCATCTGGTCATGGAAGGCGACCGGGAGACGATGCTGGGCAACGAACAGGTTCGCAAGGCGTATATCGGGGCCTGACCGGCCTACAACAACAATCAGAGTGACACGCACAACACAACCAGGAGACAACAATGAAAATAGTCAGAAAACTGGGTCAGGCTGTCGCGGCGGCAACCCTTGGGATGAGCCTGTCCGCCGGTGCAATGGCGGGCGAAGTCAACATCGGATTCACCGGCCCGCTGAGTGGCGGCGCTGCTTTATACGGTGAAAACACGCTGTCCGGGCTGCGAATGGCGGTGGCGGAAATCAACGCGGCGGGCGGTTTTGACCTGAACGGCGAAAAGACCACGGTCAACCTGGTCCCCCTGGACGATCGTTACTCACCGGCGCAGGCGGCGACCAATGCCAAGCGACTGAAGCAGGAGTCCAACGTGTCGGCGGTGTTCGTGCCTCACTCCGGTGGTATTTTTGCCCTCCAGGACTTCAACGAGAAAGACAATTTTCTGGTGATGGCCTACTCCAGCGTGCCCAGCATCACCGAAAAGGGCAACAGCCTGACGTTGCGTATTCCTCCTACCTTTGATGGCTACGTGCGGGCCTTTACCGACTACGCCCTTGAGCACGAGGGCAAGAAGCTGGGCATGGGCGGCGCAACCCACGAATACGCCAAAATCTGGGGTGCCATGATCAAGAAAGAGTGGGAGTCCAAAGGGGGAGAAGTGGTTTCTGACAACCCCATGGACTACAACAAATCGGCGGATTTCTTTACCGGCGTCAGCCGTATCATTTCAGAAAGCCCGGACGTGATGTTTGTGGGCGGCGCCTCCGAGCCGACCGGTCTGGTGGTGCAACAGGCCCGCCAGATGGGCTTTCAGGGCGGCTTTATCGTGATGGACCAGGCCAAGATTGACGAAGTGGCCCAGGTAGCCGGTGGCCTGGACATGGTGGAAGGCGCCATCGGCGTGGTTCCACTGAGCGTCTATGACACCCCGGCGGCCAAAGACTTCATCAAGCGCTACAAGGCCGAGTACGACAAAATGCCCGGATCCGAAGCCGCCTACAACTACCTGGCGCTGCACGCCCTGGTGGAAGCCATGGACGCCACCGAGTCCACCGACCCGAAAACCATCCGTGCTGCGATCGGCGATGCCCTGAAAAACATGGACACCCGCAAGAACCCGTACGAAGTCACCGAAGTCACCGAAAACGGTGGTTTCGTGACGGAGACGACCCTGGCCGTGGTGAAAGACGGCGAGATTGTTCGGGAAGAGATCAAGTGATGGGGGTTCAGCACCCATCTGAATGAGAAAAGGGGCCCAAGGGCCCCTTTTTTAGTGTTGCTTCGGGCGTCTGACCGCTCAGGCCACGTACATCACCAGGTTCTCTGCCACGCAGGCAGGCTTGTCCTCTCCACGGATTTCCACGGTGGTTCGGTAGGTGGCCAGCGTGCGCTGATCATCCACCCTGGACACATCCAGCAATTCCATCTTGCTACGGATATCCGCCCCGGATTTCACCGCCGCAGGAAAGCGCAGCTTATTGATGCCGTAGTTTATGCTGGCGCCTTTGCCCTGCACGTCAATGACCTCCTGATTCAGCAGTGGAATCAGCGACGCTGTCAGAAACCCATGGGCGACGGGGCTTTTCCACGGCGTTTCCCGCGTGGCCCGCTCAACATCCAGATGAATCCACTGGTGATCGCCCGTGGCGTCCGCAAACGCCTGAATCATCTCCTGGGTGACGGTTTTCCAAGGGCTGTGGCCAATGGTAGTGCCGCAAAAATGTTCAAGATCGTTTAATTCAACAGAGAGCATATCTGCTTCCATGGTGCACAAGGTGCAAAGTCAGAGACTCAAACAGCGTACCCGGGATTCTTGCTATCCAGAAGCCGAACCAATGCGGGCCAGGTCAATGCCGCCGCACTACCCAGCGACTGAGACTGGTCAGCGGTTGTCTGAATGGCCTGCTCTGACGGCATGCAGGTTGGCCCACAACTCTGGGCCTTGACCTGGATCTCGCAGGCCTTCATCAGAAAATACAGATAGGTGAACGTCTCCGGCACGTCCTTGCCCGCCGTCAGCACGCCGTGATTGCGCAGCATCATCATCGACTTGTCACCCAGATCCCTGATCAGCCGCTCGCGCTCATCCAGGTTCAGTGCCACACCTTCATAATCGTGATAGCTCAGATGATTCAGGCACAGCATCGCCGTCTGGCTCAGGGGCAACAGACCATCCCGGTGCGCCGACACAGCCACCCCATCCGGCGCGTGCAGGTGCATCACCGCTCCGGCATCCTCGCGGCCCATGTGAACGGCACTGTGAATGGTGAATCCGGCCGGATTTACACGGGCGAGGCCGCCAGACTCCACCACCTGGCCATCCTTATCCACCTTCACCAGTGACGACGCGGTGATTTCATGGAACAGAAGCCCATAGGGGTTGATCAGGAAATGATGATCCGGCCCTGGCACCCGTGCCGAAAGGTGGGTGAACACCAGATCGTCCCAGCCAAACAGCGCCACCAGGCGATAGGCGGCGGCCAGCTCGGTACGGACCTTCCATTCGGCTTTTCTCAGATCCCGTTGTGATGACTGATCGTCGGTTGTCGTCATGATGAGAGCCTCAGCTGTCAGCCTGCCTGCAACAAAGTGGCGTATTGCTCCAGATGGTAATCGTCATCCCCCAACTGGTGATTGATGGCGATCAGCCGCTTCGCGTAGTGGGCAAAGTTATACTCCCAGGTCATGCCGATACCACCGTGGGACTGAATGCCGGCCTCGGAGATGAATTGACCGGCACGGCCAATCACGTTCTTGGCGGCGGCCAGCACGCGGCGGCGTTCATCACTGGGTTCGCTGTCGGCGACGCTGGCGGCAAGAATTGCCATGGAACGAGCCTGCTCCAGTTCCGACATCATATCCACCATACGGTGCTGCAACACCTGGAACCGGCCGATAGGCACGCCAAACTGCTTGCGCTGTTTGAGGTAATCCAGAGTCAGCTCATTGGCCATTTCCATGACACCCACAGCCTCGGCGCAGATGGCGGCGATGGCGCGACCGGCCTGATACTCGATCACCCCGCTAGCCTTGCCTTCTTCTCCCAGCAACGCGTCGGCACCGACCTGGACGTTGTTCAAGGTAATGTCACAGCCGCGGGAGCCGTCGATAGTGGGGTAAGCTCGGCGCTCAACGCCAGCGGTATCCGGGCTCAGGGCAAACAGGCTGATGCCGTCGGCATCGCGGGCGTCGCCTGAGGTGCGTGCGGACACCACGATCAGGTCGGCACAGTGGCCGCTGATCACCACGGCCTTGCGGCCGTTCAGAGCATAGCCCTCGCCGTTTTTCTCGGCACGGGTTTCCACGTTATTCAGGTCATAGAAGCTCTGGGGCTCTTGCAGGCCTACAGCGGCTTTCAGTTCGCCGCTGGCGATGCCGGCCAGCCAGGTGTCTTTCTGGGGGTCGTTGCCTGCCTGGCCAATCAGGCCGCCGCCCAGAATAATGGACTGCACATATGGCTCCAGGCAAAGCCCGCGGCCCAGCTCAGTCATAACGGACTGAACTTCCACACCGCTGCCGCCAAAGCCACCGAGTTCCTCGGAAAAAGGTACAGCGGTCAGGCCCAGCTCGCTAAGCTGCTGCCAGAAATCGGCGCTGAAGCCCAGTTCCGTCTCACTGAACGCCAGTCGTTTTTCAAAACTGTACTCACCGCGCACCAGCCGTTCCACGGTGTCCTGCAGCATCTGCTGCTCTTCATTAAGTCGGAAATCCATGGTCGTCTCCTTAAAGCCCGAGAATCATTTTCGACACGATGTTCTTCTGGATCTCGTTGGATCCGCCGAAGATCGACAGCTTGCGGTTGTTGAAGTACTGGGCCGACAGGGGAGCGGCATCTTTATCCGACAGGAAGTCGCCCTCGTAATCCATATTCATCTCCTCTTCGAGGAACGGCAGGGCATAGGGCCCGATCGCGCGGCGGGCGAGATCATTGATGGCCTGGCGGATCTCGGTGCCTTTTACTTTCAGCATGGAACTTTCCGCACCCGGCACACCGCCACCTTCAACAGAGGCAATAATACGCAGGTTGCTGATGGCGGCTGCCGTGAGGTCGATTTCCACTTTGGCGATGCGCTGACTGAATGAGGGGTCCTCAAGCAGCGGCCGACCGTTTTTCAGGCGGCGTGATGCCAGGTTTTTCAGGTGCGACAGTGCTGCCTTGGACATACCGATACCGGCCAGGCCGGTGCGCTCGTAAGTCAGAAGATACTTGGCATAGGTCCAGCCTTTATCCTCTTCGCCCACCAGGTTCTCAACCGGCACCTTCACGTCCTCGAAGAACACTTCGTTAACTTCATGCTCACCATCCAGAGTGATGATGGGGCGCACGGTAATGCCCGGTGTGTCCATATCGATGAGCAGGAACGAAATACCTTCCTGGTTCTTGACCTCGGTGTTGGTACGCACCAGGCAGAAGATCATGTTGGCGTGCTGGCCCAGGGTGGTCCAGGTTTTCTGGCCGTTAACAATGTAATGGTCGCCATCACGCACAGCACGGGTTTTAAGAGACGCCAGGTCAGAGCCCGCGCCGGGTTCGGAATACCCCTGGCACCACCAGTCCTCGCCGCTGAGGATGCGCGGCAGGTACGTCTGCTTCTGTTCCTCGCTGCCGAACTTGATGATCACCGGCGCCACCATATTCACCCCGAACGGGATGGAGCGGGGAACGCCGTAACGGCAGGATTCTTCGTCCCAGATGTGCTTTTGCACGGGCGTCCACTCTACACCGCCGTACTCTTCCGGCCAGTGGGTCGCGTACCAGCCCTGCTCGCAAAGGATTTTCTGCCAGCGCTGATGGTCCTCTTTGGACAGGCGGCGGAATCCTTTCACTTTGGCGGCGATGTCGGCCGGCAGCTTTTCATCCAGGAACGCACGCACTTCGTCACGGAAGGCGAGTTCCTCGGCGGTGTAGTTCATGTTCATCGAATCAACCTCGTTAATGCATTACAGCGAAAATATATACCGCATAGCAGAATTACTCAATGATCTTTCATGGGTTGCTCGTCTGTCAATGCTAATGAAACAACAAAACACAGAGTAATTACCGATTTCATTAAAATTTGGTTTCACTCACTTGTTGATAACAAAAGTATTGTCTATATTCGAAAACACGGAAGCTGGTACTGCTATGCGAAACCTAACAATCACAAAATACCGCACAGTGAAACAGCGTGATTGATTTGGTGTGTCCCAGTGCCGGCACCGGAACGTCCAATAACAACGACATGAAATCAACTCCGTTAAGAGGTTTGAGATGACAACAACAATACCTTCCCAGGTGCGTCCCTTGCTCCGAGCCGTGGTTATTGCCGGGCTGCCGCTGATGGCCATCGGTTCCGGCTCCGCGCTGGCGCAAAGCACTGAGCTGGACGAACTGCGAGAGCGGGTCCAACAGCTGGAAAACAAACTGGAAGGCGCCGTGTCTACCGCGCCTGAATTGACAGAAGACAACCCCTATTTGCTGCGAGACGGCGACGGGATCAAGATTGGAAGCACAACGATTTCATTCGGTGGTTTTATCAAGGCCGACGCTATTTTTGGTTCCCACGGGAATGGCAGCCTGAACAGCTACAGCATTGGTTTGCCGAGAACCTTCGCGAGTGCCGCGGCTTCGGATGAAAGCGACTGGAAGACCGGTTTCTCGGCCCGGGAATCACGGATCAGTATCGGCACCAAAACCGAGGATGTCGTCGGTCACACGCTGACCACCTACCTGGAGATGGACTTTAACCAGGACCTTAACGACGGCATGAATGAAACCGGTAACGAGATCGTGTCCAACAGTTATTCCCCCCGTTTGCGCCAGGCCTACGGTTCCTGGAACGGCTGGGATTTTGGTCAGACCTACACCACGTTCACCGACCTGGCGGCCATGCCGGAAATCCTTGATCAGGGCAAGCAAGCGGCTTTTATCTACGCAACCCAGCCTATGATTCGCTACAACATGGCTGCGCCAGGCGGGAAGCTGATGGTTTCCCTGGAGAATCCCGAAGACGGCTACTACGGCAACTCCTACGACGATCAGTCCTACCCGGATCTCGCAATGCGGTACCAGATCCGAGGTAACTACGGGTTTTACTCCATTGCCGGTTTGCTGCGGAATTTTGAAGACAACGCAGCGGATGAAACCATAACTGACGGAGCCGTATCTTTGAGTGCCCGCATTCCGACGGTTGGCCGTGATGATCTGCGCCTGCAGTACAGCTATGGCGCGCTCGGCCGGTACATGGGCCTGCTGACGTACCCGGACGTGGATCTGGCAGCTCTCGCCCAAGGCGATGTCGAACCTCTCAAGACCTATGGTGCCACAGCGGCCTATCGCCACTTCTGGTCGCCTGCATGGCGTAGCACCCTGACGGTCTCGCACACGGAAATTGTTGATGATCTGGTTGCACCGCCTGCCGGAACGTTGAGTTACTTCGACTCGTCGACCTCGGTTCACGCCAACATACTATGGTCTGCCCACCGCAATCTGACGCTGGGACTGGAGTACGCCTATTGGGATTTCGGTGAGATTGCCACCAGTAGCAGCATGCAGTATGAGCAGGTCATGGCCTCCGCGAAATTGAGCTTCTGATCGATAAACGTCTGACATAAACCAATTCTAAGGTGCTTTTATGCATCCTTGCCTCGGAGTGCTCCCCCGCTCCGGGGCTTTTTTGTGGGCATAAAAAAAGCAGAGCCGGAGCTCTGCTTTTTGGAGCTATGGGCAGCAGGATCAGCTGAAAGCCTGAATCCCGGTCTGTCCGCGGCCCAGAATCAGGGCGTGGACATCGTGAGTACCTTCATAGGTATTCACCGCCTCCAGGTTCATCACGTGGCGGATGACATGGTATTCGTCGGCGATACCATTGCCGCCGTGCATGTCACGGGCTACCCGTGCGATGTCCAGGGCCTTGCCGCAGTTGTTGCGCTTGAGCATGGAGATGGCGTCTGTCGAGTAGGTGCCGGCGTCTATCATACGGCCCAGTTGCAAGGCGCCCTGAAGGCCCAGGGTGATCTCGGTCTGCATATCCGCCAGCTTCTTCTGGATCAGCTGGTTGGCTGCCAGAGGCTTGCCAAACTGCTTGCGCTCGAGCGTGTAATTGAGGGCCGTATGCCAGCAGAACTCGGCAGCGCCCATGGAGCCCCAACTGATGCCGAAACGGGCCTTGTTCAGGCAACTGAAAGGACCTTTCAGACCTTCCACGTCGAGCTTGTTCTCGTCCGGGACAAAGACTTCGTCCATAAAGATGGACCCGGTCTCGGAAGCCCGCAGGGAAAACTTGCCCTCAATCTTCGGCGTGTCCAGGCCCTTGGCACCTTCGCGTTCGATCACGAAACCGGTGATTTTGCCCTCGAGCTTGGCCCAGACCACACAAACATCGGCAATGGGCGAGTTGGTGATCCAGGTTTTGGAGCCACTGACCAGATAGCCGCCGTCGACTTTCTTGGCACGGGTTTCCATGTTGCCCGGGTCAGACCCATGGTTGGGCTCGGTCAGGCCAAAGCAGCCCACTTTTTCGCCGGATGCCAGTTGGGGCAGGATGCGTTTTTTCAGGGCTTCCTGGCCAAAGGCGTGAATCGGGTGAATAACCAGTGACGACTGGACACTCAGGGCTGAACGATAGGCGCTATCAACCCGTTCCACTTCGCGTGCAATCAGGCCGTAGCACACGTGGTTCAGGCCGGGGCCGCCGTATTCTTCCGGCAGGGTAGCGCCGAGCATGCCCAGATCGCCCATGTCGGTAAAAATGGAACGGTCGAACTTCTCATGCCGGTTCGCTTCGGTAATGCCGGGCATCAGGCGCTGATCGCAGAACGAACGGATACTGTCACGTACCTGACGCTCGGTTTCATCCAGTTGCTTGTCGAACTGCAGCAGGTCATCCCAGGGTGCGGAAGCCATTGTGTGTCTCCTCAGAAAATTAGTCGGTTGTTCGTTCAATCACAGCGGCAATGCCTTGGCCAACGCCAATGCACATGCTGATCAATGCGTAACGTCCGCCACTGCGTTCAAGCTGGCGGGTGGCGGTCAATGCAATCCGTGCACCGGACGCCCCAAGGGGGTGACCAACCGCAATGGCGCCACCGTTGGGGTTCAGCCTGGAATCGGTCGGGTCGATGCCCAGTTTGTGGGTGCAGCCAAGAACCTGGGCCGCAAAGGCTTCGTTGATCTCGATGACGTCCATATCGTTGATGCCGAGGCCCGCGCGGGCGAGGGCCTTCTCGCTGGCGGGTACCGGGCCGTAGCCCATAACCTGTGGCGGAACACCGGCAATCGCTGCGGATACAATACGGGCCCGGGGCTGAATACCGGCCTTTTCGCCGGCTTTGCGAGAGCCGATGATCAGGGCGGCGGCGCCATCGTTGATGCCCGAGGCGTTGCCGGCAGTCACCACGCCTCCTTCGAACAGTGGGCGCAGGCCGGCCAGTGCCTCGTGGGTGGACTGAGGCCGCGGATGCTCATCGCTGTTCACGCTGACGGGTGGTTTTTTCCGGCCCTGAGGCACGTCAATGGGCATAATCTCTTCATTATAGAAGCCATCTTTCAGTGCGGCGTCGTATCGGGCCTGGCTCTGAGCGGCAAACTGATCCACGGTGTCCCGGCTGAGGTTGAGCTCCCTGGCAATGTTGTCGGCGGTTTCGGGCATGGTGTCGGCACCGAAGTCGGCCTCAATGCGAGGGTTGGGGAAGCGGGCCCCGATGGTACTGTCAAAGGCACGAAAGTCGCGGCTGAACGGGCTTTCGCTCTTGGCCATCACAAACGGTGCCCGGCTCATGCTTTCAGCGCCACCGGCGACAAACAGCTCGCCCTCATCGCAGCGAACCGCCCTGGCGGCGTCGATGATGGCTGCCAGACCAGAGCCACACAGGCGGTTAACGGTCAGGCCGCCGGTTTCAACAGGAAGGCCGGCCAACAGCCCGGCATGGCGGGCCAGGTTACGGGCGTCCTCGCCGGCCTGGTTGGTGCAACCGGCAATAACGTCTTCGTAGGCCTCAAGGGCAAAGGCGTTGCGCTCAACCAGCGCTTTGATAACGCTGGCCAGAAGGTTGTCAGGGCGAACCCTGGCCAATGCGCCGGCGTGTCGACCGAAGGGTGTTCGTAGCCCATCGTAGATGAAAGCGCTCATGGCATCTCCCATTTGATCAGACATGGTTCCCATTGTGATCTTCCATTTGTAAGGAGGGAAGGGGTGGGCTTGTCATGTCATTAGTGTTGATATAGTTTCGTATAGCGGAACTAAGTTTTGTATATTGACTGTTGAAGACTAATCCGGGTCTGTTTGAAATGCAACCGATACCACCAACCGAGGTCAGTAATCTGCGATGAGCCGTTTCCTGGTTCCTGCTGCGGTTATTCTGGAACTTTTGGCGCTTTGCCTTTCCAGCCTAAAGGTCAGTGCCTTTGCGGGTGTGTTGTTTGTGCTTTATTTCACGCTGGCGCTGAGGCGGCTGCAATCGTATTCCCGTTACCTGTTCCTGATCTCGCTGGTTGTGATCGGTTATCTGGGGTTTGTCCGGCAACTGGCCGCCGACGATCTGATTCGTGCCGCGTCCAACGCTGCCTTTTATGCAGCGTTCCTGGGAAGCCTGGGGATGATGCAATGCCTGGTTCGACGGCTTGAGGTGCTGCAGCGTATACACGACGTGTTGCTGGGTGGTCGCCCGGCGTTGCTGTACCCGAAATACGCGGTAGTGAGTTGTGGCATTGCATCAGTGCTGAGCTTCGGCGTGATGAACCTGCTGTGCGGCACGTTGTCGGATACCCTGCGGCAGCGGGGTATTACCGGGGCTTCGCGGGTGCGCTGGTTGCGCAGTGTGCTGATCAGTACATTGCGAGGATTTGCACTGGTGCCGCTGGTAGCACCAACCAGTGTTGCGGTCGCCATTATTACCCGTGAAGTCCCCTCCCTGAGCTGGTCGGGCCTGCTGCCCTATGGCATTGGCAGCGCGGTGTTGCTGGTTCTGGTGGGATGGGGGTTGGAGCACAAGCGTTTTCGTCGGGTCAGCGGTGAGCGCGAACCGCTGGAAACCTGGCCGGCCGGAAGCGGGCGGCTGTTGCTGCTGGTATTGATCATCTTTACGGCGATGGGCCTGCTGGTGCAGTTAACGGAACTGAAAGTGTCAGTGGCCGCCATGCTGACGGTGCCAGTGGTCACCCTTCTTTATATGTTCTGGCACGATCGCTCGCCAGCTATGGCGGTACGGGAAGCCACCGACAATATGCTCGGTATGAGCAACGAAATGTCTATCTTCGCAGGCTCCGCCGGGTTGGGTGTGGCGTTGGTCTCGGTGATTCCGGCGGATGCCCTGGCAGGCATGGCGACTGGTGAGCTGGGCGTATTTTTACTGGCAGTGGGGGGGTTATTGATGATGCCGATGCTCTCAGCCATCGGCATCATCCCGATTACTGTGCTGAGTGTTCAGGCGGGGTTGATGCCGCAATTGGTCGCCGAGGGTGTGAACCCCCTGCCGATTGCGGTCGCCCTGGTGATTGGATTCTCCCTCGCCATGATGCTGTCGCCGTTCGGCCCGGCTGTTATGCTGCTGTCACGATTCGGGCAGGTGTCACGCTGGGTGGTGGCGTTTGGCTGGAACGGCGCTTTTGTCCTGCTCTCCATTCCGTTGTTATTGCTGATGCTGTGGGGGATATTTGTGGTGGCGCCGGCCGCAGGCTGACCGGCGCGAATGTATAGGGTTTCAATAGCCTCGGCTGGGGTCCACGATACCGGAAATCGGCTGACCGTTATGGTGTGCCTGGATCTTACCGGTGATCTGCTCAAGGGTGGCATCCCTCAGGGTGCGCGCCGAGATATGTGGCGTAATGGTGATCTCCGGTCGCTGCCAGAAGGGGTGATCCGCGGGCAGGGGTTCCTGGCGAAACACATCCAGGGACGCCCGGGCGACATGGCCGTCTTCGATGGCTTTGATCAGGTCCTCTTCCACCAGGTGTTCTCCCCGGCCCACGTTGATCACTACGGCATTGGGCATGAGTTGGCTGAGGTGCCGGTGATTGAGGATGCCCCGGGTTTCTTCGGTCAGCGGCAGAGTGTTCACCAGAACCCTGGTTGATTGCAGGAAATCGGTCAGGTTTTCGGTACCGGAAAAGGTCGAGACGCCGTCCAGGTCGTGCTTGCTGCGGGCCCAGCCGTTGACCCGGTAATCCAGGCCGGCGAGGGTGCGCGCCACCCGCTTGCCAATATGGCCAAGGCCCATGACGCCTACGGGCCACTCACTGCGCTTGATCGGGCGATGGATTTTCCAGATACCCTGGCGTTGCTGCTCGCGGTAGGTTTCCATGCCCCGGCTGGCTTCCAGTAGCTGATGCAACACGTATTCCGCCATTTGCGCGGACATGCCGGCATCTTCCAGGCGCACGATGGGCAATTGAGGCGGCAGATGGGGCACGGCCAGCAACCCATCGATTCCCGCGCCCAGGTTAAACACGGCTTTAAGCTTTTTCTCGCGCTCAAACAGTTGTTCCGGTGGTTGCCAGACAATGGCGTAATCGGCATCCACCGCCGGGCCGTTGGCGTCCCATACGTGAACCTCGGCTTCCGGAAGCAGCTCCTTTATGGGAACGGTCCAGCGCTCCGGTTTGGGGTCTCCTGCTACAAATAGAACTTTCATGTGCTCTCCGGGGTTGTCATCGGCTTCTAATTCAGTTACCAAGTTTCACATTGCAGAATAATATACCGCAAACTATCCGTAAACCTGGGGGCTTGTGTCGCGATATTGGAAGAGAATTGAAACATAAAGGAAGAGTGTTTCATATTTGGCACGACTTTTGATAATGGTTTCTGGTACTTGATATCTGCAGCGATTAAAATACCGCATCTTTTCTTACTATCCGAGCATAGCCCCGGTAGCCCGGGCACAGCGGATCAGGCGCAGCTGTTGGAGGACGCCCGTTTATGACAAAAGCACAAGCCACCCCGCCGGAACTCCTGGCAGCATCCGGTGATGGTGAACCGGTAAAGCCTGAGAAAGATCGCAAGTTTGTAGAGGCACTTTCCCGTGGCCTGGATGTGCTTCGCGCCTTTAGCCAGGGCTCGGTGATTCTGGGCAATCAGGACATCGCGCGCCTGACCGGGCTGCCGAAACCCACCGTTTCGCGTATGACCTACACCCTGACCAAGCTGGGTTACCTCAGTTATAACGCCCAGTTGGAAAAGTACCAGCTCAGCTCCGGTGTCTTGGCTCTTGGTTACGCCTACGTTTCCAACCTTAAAGTGCGCCAGCTGGCGAAGCCTTACATGGACGAGTTTGCCCGTCAGACCAACATGTCCGTAGGCCTGACTTGCCGCGATCGTCTGCACATGATCTATGTGGAAAATCGTCTGCCGCCGGAAGCATCGCTGTTGCGTATGGACATCGGTCTGAAGCTGCCCATGGCCACCACATCGGCCGGGCGAGCCTACTACTGTGCCATTTCGGATAAAGGCCGCAAGGTGATTACTGACGCCATGGAAGCCAAATATGGCGACGCCTGGCCGGAGAAGCAGGAGGGCCTTGAACGCTCGATGGAAGACTACAAAAAGTATGGCTTCTGCCTGTCGCTCGGCGAGTGGGATCGCAACATCAACTCTGCGGGTGTGCCCATTCACCTGCAGGACGGCACCATTATGGCGCTGACTTGTGCGGCGCCTTCCTATCTGATTTCCGGGGAAAAGCTGCGGGAATCCATTGCTCACCAACTGGCGATGCTGGCCAGCGATATTGAATCGCTTGGTGTTTGATTTTGCGGGCTAACTGATAAATCGTGGGCCCGGACGGGGATCTCTCTCCGAAACCGTGCGGAGCCATGGATGGCGGAGCCGAGCGTACAGGGATGTATTTACAGCGTGTTTCGGAGAGAGATCCCCGTCCGGGCCTTCCCCGAGCCGATTTTCTCGAAAAACCCCAGAATTCGTTCTGGGGTTTTTTTATGCCTGCATTTTAGTTCATGGTTGAAACCTGCCTAAAACTTGTATTAAATCGTGACTATGTTTCGCTTGTTAAAACTACATTCCATATATGGCGAGGAGATATTATGTCTGAGGTCGTGACTTATAACCGGGAAGGCTCCATTGGCGTGATCACCGTGAACTATCCGCCGGTGAACGCCCTCAGCCATGCGGTTCGTTCCGGCCTGGTGGCTGCACTGGAGCAGGGCCAGAAAGACGCCGACGCCAAGGTACTGTTGCTGGTGTGCGAAGGCCGCACTTTTATTGCCGGGGCCGACATTCGCGAATTCGGCAAACCCATGCAGGAGCCCGGCCTGTCTGCTGTGATCGAACAGTATGAGAACGGCGACAAGCCGGTTGTCGCGGCTATTCACGGCACTGCGCTGGGCGGAGGCCTGGAAACCGCTTTGGGTTGCCATTACCGGGTGGCTTTGAGCAGTGCCAAGGTGGGGTTGCCGGAAGTGAAGCTGGGCCTGTTGCCGGGGGCAGGTGGTACCCAGCGTCTGCCGCGTTTGACGGGCGCCCAGAAGGCCCTGGAAATGATTACCACCGGCGAGTTCGTGGGCGCTAACGATGCTCTGACACTGGGCATTGTTGATGCGGTCGAGGACGGCAGTGATATCAAGGCTGCGGGTCTGGCCTACGCACAGAAAATTGCGGACGAAGGCAAACCGGTCCGTCGCGTACGGGATCTGACCGATAAACTCGAGGCCGACAAGGGTAGCGAGGTGTTTGAACAGTTCCGCGCTGGCCTGCAGAAGAAAGCGCGGGGCCAGTTTTCCCCGTTCAAGTGCGTGGATGCGGTGGAAGCCGCCTTCAGCCTGCCCTTTGAAGACGGCATGAAGCGTGAGCGTGAACTGTTTATGGAGTGCATGGAGTCCCCGCAGCGTGCGGGCCTGATTCATGCCTTCTTTGCCGAGCGGGAAGTCTCCAAAGTGAAAGGTCTTCCCAAGGAAACACCTGTTCGTGACATCCATAAAGTGGGCGTTATAGGCGCCGGCACCATGGGCGGCGGCATTGCCATGAACTTCGCCAACGCCGGGATACCCGTGACCATCGCCGAGGTCAAGCAGGAGGCGCTGGACAAGGGTCTGGCGGTGATTCGCCGAAACTACGAGAGCACCGCGAAGAAAGGCCGTATCACCCAGGCCCAGGTTGAGGAACGCATGAGCCTGATCAGCGGCACCCTGACCTATGACGATTTCAGCGACGTGGATCTGGTGATCGAGGCGGTGTTTGAAAGCATGGACCTGAAGAAGAAGATCTTCGGTCAGTTGGACGACGCCTGCAAACCGGGTGCGATTCTGGCGTCCAACACCTCCACCCTCAGTATTGATGACATTGCGGCGGCGACGAAACGTCCGCAGGACGTGATTGGCCTGCATTTCTTCAGCCCCGCCAACGTGATGAAGCTGCTGGAAATTGTGCGCGGCGAAAAAACCTCTGATGAGGTCAAGGCCACCGCCATGGCGTTGGCGAAGAAGATTCGCAAGGTCGGGGTCATGGTGGGCAACTGCTATGGCTTCGTCGGCAATCGCATGCTGCACAAGCGGGGTGCTGAGGCCATGGCGCTGGTCAACGAAGGTGCGAGCCCGCAACAGGTGGACAAGGTACTGACCGACCTGGGCTTCCCCATGGGGCAGTTTGCGATGTCGGACCTGGCCGGTATCGATATTGGCTACAGCATCCGTCAGGAGCGTCGCAAGGCAGGTGAAGATGTGCCAGCGAGCTGGATGGATAAGCTGGCGGAGCAGGGTCGCCTTGGCCAGAAGACCCAGGCGGGCGTGTACCGATACGAAGAGGGTAATCGCAAGCCGATTCCCGATCCGGAGGTGGACCGGGTTATTGCCGAGTTCCGTCAGGAGCAGGGTATCAAGTCCCGCGAGATCACCGACCAGGAGATTCTGGAGCGGTGCATGTACGTGATGGTCAATGAGGGTGCCAAGATTCTGGAAGAGGGCATCGCGGACCGGTCCCTGGATATCGACATTACCTGGATCTACGGCTACGGCTTTCCGGCCTATCGGGGTGGGCCGATGTTCTGGGCGGACCAGATTGGCCTGGACGTCATTCTTGGCACTATTGAGCAGTTCTATGATGACCTGGGGGGCGAGCAGTGGAAGCCAGCAGCCCTGTTGCAAAAACTGGTCAGTGAAGGGCGCAAGTTTTCGGACCTTTAAAAGCCTGGCCTGCTGGTGTGGTGGCTGGTCCCGAGGTTTGAGCCACCTACACGTTTACGAAGGAGTTTGTTATGTCTGATGCCGTTATTGTTTCCACTGCCCGTACCGGTCTTGGTAAATCCTACCGTGGCGCACTGAACAACACCCACAGCGTGGACCTGGCTGGTCACGTTATTCAGCAAGCTGTTGAGCGTGCGGGTATTGATCCGTCCATTGTTGAAGATGTCATCCTCGGCGCCACGTTCCATGAAGGCGCCCAGGGCAAGAACATCGCTCGGCTGGCGGCGATTCGTGCCGGTCTGCCGGTGACGACGGCAGGGCTTTCGATCAACCGTTTCTGTAGTTCCGGCCTTCAGTCCATCGCCATTGCCGCCCAGCGGGTGGTGTCGGAGAAGGTGCCGGCCATGGTGGCGGGTGGCGTCGAATCCATTTCCATGGTGCAGAACGAGAAGCTCAACAGCTTCCACGCTACCAACGATTGGCTGATGAAGAACAAGCCCGAGCTGTATCTGGCGATGATTGAGACCGCCGACATTGTCGCGCAGCGCTATGGCGTTAGCCGTGAGTCTCAGGATGAGTACGCGTTGATCTCCCAGCAGCGCACCGCCGCAGCTCAGGAAGCGGGTCGGTTTGACGATGAAATCGTGCCCTTTGACGCCACTATGATGGTGAAGGACAAGGAGACGGGTGATGTCAGTTATAAGGACGTCACCCTGACCCGTGACGAGTGCAACCGCCCCAACACCACGCTGGAGGGTCTGCAAGGCCTGAATCCGGTGCGCGGAGACAACCAGTTCGTGACCGCCGGTAACGCGTCCCAGCTGTCTGACGGTGCGTCCGTGTGTACGGTGATGAACAGCACCTACGCCGAGAAGAACAACATCGAGCCCATGGGTATTTTCCGCGGCTTCGCGGTGGCGGGCTGTGAGCCGGATGAGATGGGTATTGGCCCTGTTTTCGCGATTCCACGCCTGTTGGAGCGGAATGGCCTGAAGATGGACGATATCGACCTGTGGGAATTGAACGAAGCCTTCGCGTCGCAGGTAGTTTACTGCCGTGATCGCCTGGGCATTCCCATGGAAAAGCTGAACGTCAACGGCGGCTCTATCTCCATTGGCCATCCCTACGGTGTCACGGGCTCTCGTTTGGCCGGTCATGCCCTGATCGAAGGTAAGCGCCGTGGTGCCAAGTATGTGGTCGTAACTATGTGCATTGGCGGTGGCCAGGGCGCGGCTGGTCTTTTCGAGGTGGTGTAAACAGAATGGACAGAAAAGCCAAAGCCGTCGTCTGCCGCGAATGGGGCCAACCCGTTCAGGTGGAAACCATTACCGTGGAAGGTCCGAGGCGGGACGAAATCACCATCAGGATCGGAGCCTGTGGCGTTTGCCATAGTGACCAGTCCGCCACCACCGGCAAAATTCCCTACCCCGCGCCCCTGGTGCTCGGTCACGAAGCCGCCGGTGTTGTTATTGAAGTGGGCGAGGGTGTCACCGCCTTCAAGGAAGGCGACCACGTGGTCAGTTCCTTTATTTCCATGTGCGGCAAATGCCGTCAGTGTGTTCGTGGCCGCCCGGTGCTCTGTGAAAACGCCCGGAAAGCAATGTTTACCCTGCCCGATGGCACTGTTCGCACCAAAGGCGCGGATGGTGAGGATCTCAACGTGTTCGGCGCCTGCGGCGTGATGGCGGAATATGCCACCATGCACGTGGACAACTGCGTCAAAGTGGATGAATCCGTGCCCATGCAGAACGCCGCTCTGGTGGGCTGCGCGGTGATGACCGGCGTTGGTGCCGTGTTCAACACCGCCAACGTTGAACCGGGGTCCCGCACGGCGGTATTCGGTATAGGCGGCGTGGGGCTGAACGCCATTCAGGGCTGCGTCACCGCCGGCGCGGAAATGATCGTGGCAGTGGACAACAACGAGAAAAAGCTGGAAATGGCCCGTGAGTTCGGTGCCACGCACACCGTCAATATCAGCGAGGTGGAGGACGGCGCCAAAGCCGTGAAAAAACTCACGGGCGGCGTGGACTACGCCTTCGAATGCGTGGGCGCCGGCGCAGTGGTTGAACAGGCCTACAAATGCCTGGGTCGGGGTGGTACCGCCGTGGTGGTGGGCGTTTCAGACCCAAAGGATAGAACTTCTATCACCACATTGACGCTTCCAGCCGACGAGAAAACCCTCAAGGGCAGCTGGCTGGGCTCCGCACGTCCACAATACGATTTCCCACGTATCCTGGGGCTCTACAAAGCGGGCAAACTCAAACTCGACGAACTTGTCACCCGCACTTACCACATTGATGACGCACCCCAGGCCTTCGATGATATGTTGGCTGGCAAGAACGCCCGTGGCGTGATCGTGTTCGACTGATTCAGGAGCAGAACCATGAATGATCTCAGCAAAAACTACATCAACGGCCAATGGCAGAACTGGAATGGAGAGACCATTGATGTTCACGAAGCGGCCACTGGCGACGTGATTGCCAAGGTTCCCGCCTCCGGTCGCGAGGAAATGGAAAAGGCCATCGCTGCTGCCAGCACTGCTTTCGAAAGCTGGTCGGAAAGCACACTGGAAAAGCGATTGCACGTGTTGGAGCAATTGCATGCCGGCCTGAAAGAACGGGCGGGTGAGATAGCCGAAACCGTGTGCAGGGAAGTGGGGATGCCTATCAAACTGGCCACCGGTATTCAGGCGGGGCTGCCGGCCACCATCACCAAAAGCTACCTGAAAATGCTGCCGGAATTCACCTTTGCCGAACAGGTCGGCAACTCCGAGGTACAGTATACGCCGGTGGGTGTCGTGGGATGCATCACCCCCTGGAACTACCCTCTGCACCAGGTCATCCTCAAGGTGGTTCCGGCCATTGCCGCCGGTTGCACGGTGGTGCTCAAGCCGTCTGAAATCGCCCCCCAAAGTGCCTATATCCTGGCGGATATTCTGGACCAGACAGACCTGCCCAAGGGTGTTTTCAACCTGGTCTGCGGCGAAGGCCACACCGTGGGCGACACCCTGATCAAACATCCGGACGTCAACATGGTGTCGTTCACCGGTTCCACCCGCACAGGCAGCCTGATTGCCCACGCTGCTGCCGATGACTTCAAGCGCTTTGCCCTGGAGATGGGCGGCAAGTCCGCCTCGGTTATCCTGTCGGATGCTGACCTGGCGAAAGCGGTCAAGGGAACTGTTAACAACTGCCTGCTGAACTCAGGCCAGACCTGCACCGCGCTGACCCGCATGCTGGTGCCGGCCCAGAAGCATGACGAAGCCTGCGAACTGGCCGCTAATGCGGTGGCGAAAATGACGCCGGGCAATCCGCTGGAAGAAACCACACGCCTGGGCCCGCTGGCTTCGGCCCAGCAGCGGGACAAAGTCATCGACTTTATCAACATCGGTATCAAAGAAGGCGCCACCCTGATTGCCGGCGGCCCGGAAGCTCCGGAAGGCTGCGACAAGGGCTACTTCGTCAAGGCCACGGTGTTCGGCAACGTCAAACCTGACAGCCGCATTGCCCAGGAGGAAATTTTCGGCCCTGTGTTGTGCGTGATTCCTTATGAGGACGAAGCCGAGGCCATCGAGATCGCCAATGGCACGGCCTATGGCCTGTCCGGAGCTGTCTGGTCGGCCGATGACGCCCACGCGAAAAAAGTGGCAGGCAAACTGCGCACCGGTCAGGTGTTCGTCAACGGCGGGGACTTCAACCCGTTGGCGCCGTTTGGCGGCTTCGGCCACTCCGGTATCGGGCGTGAGTTTGGTAAGTGGGGATTGGAGGAGTTTCTGGAGGTGCGTTCGTTACAGCTCTAATGGCAATTGGATTGAAGCCAGGTCGGTCACGGGGTGGGGGTACCTTTTCTGCCGGGAAAAAGATGTTTGAGCGAAGCGAGTTATTTTTCCCAGAAGAAAAGGTACCCCCGCCTCGGGGCCAGCCACCATTCGTCAGGCCGTTCCGCCAAGCATTACACGAACAGCGGTACAGGCGTCCTCCAGCTCCTCTTCACGAGGTTCGCGACCGTTGATGATGTCGCTGTACAGGCAGGATTCGGCCAGGCGCACCATGAAGTAGGACAGGCTGTTCACGTTCAGGGGTGGATTAATATGTCCGCCCGCAATCTGATCCCGAAGGGTGCGGGTGTTGGCCTCAACAGTACGGCTGTGAAGCGTGGACTGGGATGACGTCAGGATTTTGAGTGCGTACTCCGGGTCTTCGCGGATAAACCGCCGCAAAGGTTCAGAGTGCAACAGGGTGGAGTTAATGTGACGGTATACCCCGACGACAAAGTCGACGCCGTTCCCCGGTGTTGCGTTCAGCGCTTCCAGCCTCAGGGGTTCGTAGAGTGACCAGAGCACTTCCCCCAGCAGTAAATCCTTGTTGCCAACCCAGCGAAACAGGGTGGCCCTGCCAATATTCAATTCTGCAGACAGCGATGCCAGATGAATTCGTTCACCTTTCAGCCACATTCTCCGTGCACGCCGGAAGGCATCTGCTGGTGTCGCCCTTGTTGTTGTTTTTTCTGTCACTGCAACCTCGTATCGGTACTCGATTTCATTCTAACGACAAAATAGGAAGCCCGCTATGAAGACCAGAATCACCGAATTGTTTGGTATCCGTCACCCGATTATCCAGGGTGGTATGCATCACGTGGGTTATGCAGAGCTGGCAGCAGCCGTCTCCAACGCCGGTGGTCTTGGTATAATCACCGGGCTGACCCAGCCTACCCCGGAAGACCTGTCTCGGGAAATTGCACGTTGTGCTGAGATGACCGACCAGCCTTTCGGAGTAAACCTGACCTTCCTGCCATCCTTCAAGGCGCCCCCCTATCCGGACTATATCCAGGCCATTGTCGACGGTGGCGTCAAGGTGGTGGAAACCGCCGGGCGCAGTCCCGAGCAATACATGCCGCAGCTCAAGGCCGCGGGTATCAAGGTTATCCATAAATGCACCTCGGTGCGCCATGCCCTGAAGGCCGAAAAAATTGGTTGCGATGCGGTCAGTGTGGACGGCTTCGAATGTGGCGGCCACCCGGGCGAGGATGACATTCCCAACTTTATCCTGCTGCCCCGCGCTGCGGAAGAACTCACCATTCCATTTGTTGCGTCAGGTGGTATGGCGGACGGTCGCAGCCTGGTAGCCGCGATGGCACTGGGTGCAGAGGGCATGAACATGGGTACCCGTTTTCTGGCCACCACAGACGCCCCCATCCACAATAACGTCAAGCAGGCCATTGTCGAAGCGGACGAACTCCAGACCCGCCTCATTATGCGGAACCTCCGTAACACCGAGCGGGTAATGAACAACGCTGCCGTGGAAGAAATCATCCGCATCGAGCACGCGAAAGCCGGCACCGAAACCATTGATGACATTCGCCATCTGGTCACCGGTGTGAAAGGCAGATTGGTGCTTCAGGAAGGTAAGATGGATGAGGCCGCCTGGAGCTGTGGCATGGTGGCGGGACTGATTCACGACATTCCCAGTTGTGAGGAACTGATTGGCCGCATTATGGATGAAGCAGACAATATTATCCGTCAACGCCTGCTGGGCAGCCTGGAGGCCTGATATCGGCGTGATACATTTGTGAACTTTTGGCTCTACACTGGTATCAACTAACGGTAATTTGCGAGCTTCCAGAGCCAGTAACTTATGACACGAAACGTACTGATTGTTGAGGATAACCCGGGTATCGGGGAGCTGGTGCGAATGCACGTGGCGGACCTTGGCATGAATGCTGTTCTCTGTGACCGGGGCGATACCGGGCTGGAGCGTTTTCGCGAAGGGGACATCGACCTGGTGGTGCTTGATCTGATGTTGCCTGGAATGGACGGTCTCTCGGTGTGTCGGGAGATTCGCTCCGGCCCCGGGTATGTGCCGGTGCTGATGCTGACAGCGAAAAGCACGGAGCTGGATCGTGTACTGGGCTTGGAGATGGGGGCGGACGATTACCTCACCAAACCCTTCAGCGTGGCCGAGCTGTCGGCACGGGTGAAAGCCCTGTTCCGGCGGGTGGACGCCATGTCGAGTTCGTCAGGCGAAACGTCCGGGCCCGAAGAGTTGGGTGAATTGGACACTGAAGGTTTGCGTATCGATCCGGCCAGGCGCCGAGTGTTCGTATGGGAACAGGAGGTGGAACTGACGGCCCGCGAGTTCGACCTGCTCTGGCACTTTGCCAGCCACCCGGGACGAGTCTTCAGCCGGGTTCAGCTGCTGGACAAGGTCTGGGGATACAACCACGAAGGGTACGAGCATACCGTCAATACCCACATTAACCGTCTGCGCGGCAAGATTGAGCAAGACCCGGCGCGCCCGGAGTTTATCGAAACCGTCTGGGGGGTGGGCTATCGCTTCCGGGACTGAACCATGCTGAAGACACTCTACACCCGGCTGACGTTAGGTCTTTTCCTGCTCCTGCTGGCCGTTGGTCTGCTGTACACCTTTTTCAGCTTGTATTCCCTGCGGGAGTACAACGCGTCTGTTAATCAGGAGTTGCACCGGGATCTGGCGAAAGACCTGGTGGCAGACAGGAATCTGGTCAGTGAAGGGGAACTCGACCGCGGCGCCCTGAAAGAACTCTTTGCGCTGTACATGACCATCAATCCCAGCATTGAAATCTACCTGCTGGATTTGGACGGCACCATTCTCTCTTACTCCGCTGATCCGGCGAAGATCAAACGCAAGCAGGTCTCGCTCGAACCCATCCGCCGCCTGATGAACGATATGGACAGCTACCCGGTACTGGGCGACGACCCCCGCAGCCATGACCGGCAGAAAGTCTTTTCCGTAACGCCGGTGCCGTCGGTTGAAAACCCTGAAGGGTATCTCTATGTGGTGCTGCGCGGCGAGGAATACGATGCTGCGGAAACCATGGCCCGGGGTGGCCAGTTGGTGGAGTTGAGCGCCTGGGCTCTGATTATCAGTCTGGCGGTGGTGATGATTGCGGGGCTGGCGGTCTTCCGGCTGCTGACACGCCGGCTGACCTTGCTGACCCGGCTGGTGGAAGATTTCGAGCACAGTGACATGAGTCGACAGGCCCTACAGAGCACCTGGCGGGGCCGGCGGCCAGTGGTGCGCGACGAAATTGACTACCTGGGTGCCACCTTTGATGACATGGCCAGCCGCATTGCGTCCCAGATCGAATTGCTGACGGAAAAAGACGCCCAGCGCCGGCAACTGGTGGCCCAGGTGTCCCATGACCTGCGTACGCCGCTGGCCTCGATGCAGGGCTATATCGAAAGCCTCAAGCTCAGGCGTGACCGGCTGACCGCGGAAGAGCAGGACCGCTTTCTCGACATTGCCCTCAAGGAGGGCCGACGCTTGAGCCGTCTGGTGGACGAGCTGTTTGAGCTTGCTGCTCTCGAGGCCCGGGAAAAGCAGCCCGTGCCGGAACCCTTTCCGCTGGCGGAGTTGGTGCACGATGTGGTCCAGAAACATGGACAGGAAGCCAGCACCCGGCAGTTGGAACTTGTGGTGGATGGCGACCCGGACCTCCCCCTGGCGTACGCGGACCTGGCCATGACCGAGCGGGTACTGGACAACCTGATCGGCAATGCCATTGCCTACAGTCCCTCAGAGAGCCGCATTGAAGTGGTGTTCGGGCAGGCGGATGGGCTGCCGCAGGTCTGTGTGCACGACAGTGGCCCCGGTATTCCGGAGGAGGACCTGCCCCACATTTTCGATCCTTTCTACCGGGGTGAATCGTCCGGCGGTTCCGGCCACGCCGGCCTGGGGCTGGCTATCGCCCGTAGGATCATGAGTCTTCAGGGCGGTGATATCTGCGTTGAGAACCTGAGCTCCGGCGGGGCATCCTTCTGCATACGCTTACCGGTAGGGCCACCCGAATAGGCTGCCTGCATCCATAGTGATCTCTCCGGCGTTATACAAACGTAATAAACTGGAGAAAGTGATGTGATGAATCCCGTGCAAACTGGTCTCAGTATTCAAAAGGCAAGAGGTTAAGGTTATGAAACGGTATCTGTTACTGACGTCTATTGCGGCAGCGTTCGCATTGACCGGTTTCCAGGTTGGCGCCTCCAAAGGGACGGAATCACAATACGCCCCGGATGACCCAGGCCTGGCGGTTGCTACGTTCGCTGGTGGCTGTTTCTGGTGCGTGGAAGCGGCGTATGAAGAGAAAGTACCCGGCGTTGTTGAGGCGGTGTCTGGTTATAGTGGCGGCGACGAGAAGAACCCGAACTATAAACAGGTAGCTGGTGGCCGCACAGGCCATACCGAGGCGGTCCAGGTGTACTACGACCCTGACGCGATCACCTACGAAGGCCTGCTCCAGGCTCTGTGGCGTACGGCCAACCCGACCGACGTGAAAGGCCAGTATGTGGACCGGGGCAAACAGTACCGGCCGGCGATTTTCTATCACAACGACGCCCAGAAGCGCGCCGCCGAAGCCTCGATAAAGGCACTGGAAGAATCCGGCCGTTACGATCATCCGGTCAAGATTGAAGTGGTGCCTTTCGAAGCGTTCTACGATGCCGAGGAATACCATCAGGATTACTACAAGAAGAACCCGGTGCGCTACCAGTTCTACACCTTCAACTCCGGCCGCTACCAGTTTATCGAGAAAGTCTGGGGTGATGACGAGAAAGTGGACTATGCGCAGTATCGCCCCGAGAACAACGGTGGTTCCGCACAGGCCACTGTTAACAAAGCATCTGAGGGCAACACCGGCATGAACCTCAGCCGGGTTGAGGCATTCAATCCGGACACGTTCACCAAGCCTGACGACAAAACACTCAAGGCACGGTTGACCGAGACGCAGTACGAAATCACCCAGGAGGATGGCACCGAGCCTGCCTATCGTAATGAGTATTACGATGAAAAACGGGCCGGTATCTACGTGGACATTGTGTCCGGCGAGCCGCTGTTCTCTTCCCGTGACAAGTATAAGTCCAACACTGGCTGGCCCAGCTTTACCAAGCCGATCAGCCCGGACATGGTGGTGGAGAAAGAGGACAACAGCTTCTTCATGACCCGTACGGAGATCCGTAGCCGCTATGCGGATTCCCACCTCGGGCATGTGTTCAACGACGGCCCGGCGCCAACGGGGCTGCGCTACTGCATGAACTCGGCCGCGCTCCGGTTCATCCCGTTGGAGAACATGGAGAAGGAAGGTTATGGCGCGCTGATCAGTGAAGTGAAAGAAGCCAGCCGTACCGCTTCCAACTAAGACAACCCGTTACAGCCAGAGATCCCCGATGGGGGTCTCTGGCGAAAAGTGATGCTGGACCTGCGCCATCAGCAACTCGGCGCTGGCCAGCGCATCCACCAGGGCATTGTGCGGTGGGTAGTGTGGCAGCCCATACCGCCGCCGGCTGTCTGCCAGCCGAATTGAGATCGGCTGCTGACCCTTCAACTTCTGCCACCAGGAGCGTTTCCGGTTCGGATGCAGGTAAGCCTCAATGGCCATGGTATCCATCACCGGAAAGCGTATGTCCTCCCCGATTCGCCACTTCAGTGCCATGTTCAGGAACGGACGTTCGATATTGCGGTAGTGCACCACCGGTACGCGCCCGGCCATGCTTTCCAGAAATTCGTCCAGTACGTCGGCCAGATCCGGGGCCTTGTCGATATCGGCATGGGTTATGCCATGTATCGTGATAGAGGTCTGGTGTAACGGCAGTTGCGGTTTCACCAGCCAGTGCCGCGAACCACCCAGTTGCACACGGTCAAGGGTAAAGGGCACCACACCGATACTGACGATGGAGTGACTGTCAGGGTCCAGGCCGGTGGTTTCGAAATCCACGGCTACAAACGGGACGTCGCTCAGAGGCGTTTCCGGCGCCACACAACCTGCCTCGTAGAACGTCTTCAGTCGCGGGTCTTTCGTTTGTGTTGCCAGTTCCCGGTACTGTTCGGGCCAGGACAAAGTGTCGATCTGTGCTGCCTTACCATCAGACATTCCGGGTAGCCTGGGGGTTGTAGCGGAATTTGAGGAACTTTTGTGCCTGGCCGACCACCTGAAAAGCGTCTTTCAGGTGACTGCGCTCGAATGGCGAAAGGTCTTCCGGCCGCACATTGTTGTCTGGCTCTCTTCCTGCTTCGATGGAGAGGGCCTGATGTCGAATACGTACTATGGCAATAAACTCGAAGGCATCCCGAAGGTTATCAACGCCATCTTCCGGGATCAGTTTGGTTTGCCCAATGGCCTTGAGCCGGTTGAAGGTATTCTGTGCCCGTGAGCCACAGGCCAGGGCATGCACCCGGATCAGATCCGACACCGGTGCCGTGCCGCGACGCTTCAGGTTGAAGGTTTTGGCCTGCTTGCCGCTTTCCTCCATCACAAACGTACGGAAAAAGCCCAGCGGTGGCGTGCGGTTGAGGGCGTTGCGGGCCAGCATGGCCAGGAAGCGCTGGCTATTGCTCGCTTTATCCGCAATGAAGGTTTTCAACTCTTCGGTATATTCGGTGCGGCCATGGATGCCGTCCAGGTCGAAGAAGATATTGCTATTGAGCAGCGCCTCCGCCTTGGGATTTTCGATCCAGTCGGCGAAGTATTCCTTCCACACCCGCAGCGGTTGTCGCCACTTCTGGTTGGTGGCCATGATATCGCCGGTGCAGTAACTGTAGCCGCACTCTGCCAGGCCATCACTGACGAACTTCGCCAGGGCGAGGAAATACTCGTCGTGCTGGGCCGGATCGAAGCTGTCGTCCAGCACCATGGCGTTGTCCTGGTCGGTGACAACGAGTTGCTCGTCCCGGGCCATGGAGCCGAGTGCCATAAAACAATAAGGCACGGGTGGTGGCCCCAGCTTCTCCTCTCCCAGCTCAAGCAGTCGTTGGCTGAAGGTGCGCCCGATGCCAGCCATGGCACTGCCGATCATATGGGAGTTCGCATCTTCACGGACCATGCGCACAAAGGTGTTGGGCACGTCCTTGCTCAGGCGCTTCAGGCCCTTCACATCCTGCTGATGATAGATGTTACTGACCAGATACAGGCTGCTCTGGGATTCGTGTTTGACGATGTCCGACAGTGCAATCACACCCCGCACCTTGTCACCCTCCATTACCGGCAGGTGGTGCACGTTGTTGTGCAGCATGGTCAGCATGGCCTCGAAAATGAAGGCGTCGGAACGGGTGGTGATCAGCTCTTCCGTCATGATGTCGCTGATGGGTGTTTCCGACGGCAGTGCCTCGCAGAGGGCGCGGGTGCGCAGGTCACGGTCGGTAATGATGCCTGAAAGCCGGGGCTGTTTGCCGCTCTCGTCCATCAGCAAGAGGGCCGACACTCCCCGGTCCGTCATGATTCGGGCGGCCTCCTGAAGGCGCACGGTGTTGGGCGCCATCACGGGCTCGCGGGAAATCAGCCGGGTCACCCGTGCTGTCATCGGTTGATTCGATTTCTCCCGCCGTGAAAGTGCCGACCGAAGACGTGAATGGTCTTCAATTTCGACAAAATCGGTGAAGTTCTCGTCGTTTTCCCACAAATATTGAAATATTTCGTCGGGAATCAGGTAGATCAGGGAGTCTTCAATAGCCTTGGCCGGAAACCGCACGGTTTTGTTCATCAGCAGACCAAACTGACCGAAAATCTCACCTTCGGTAATGCGGTTGTATAGCTCGCCAGAGCGGCGATAAATCTCGACGGCGCCGCTGCGCACATAGTGCAGGTAGGTGTTTCGTTCGCCCAGCGTGAGAATGTCTGTGCCAGCGCGGAAATAGGCGACTTCGATGCTGGAGACGATACGGTCCAGGACATTCTCCGGCATTTCATCAAACGGGGCGTGCTGGGCCAGGTGGTTGCGTATCTCGATCAGCTCTGCCTGCATTGTTCGCTTCCTTTTCGCACCGGTTACGCCTCTGGAATTTATCACGCAATATAGCAGTGGCGCTGTTTTACGGCCATGATGTTGGGCAAGATAGCGTTGGTTTACACACGAGAGGATGGGTTTTGTCTGCTATTCATACACTGGTCCTTGGGGGCATTCGATCCGGCAAAACCGCGCTGGCGGAGCGTATTGCCTGTGACGCCGGTTCACCGGTGGTTTATGTTGCAACGGCGACCGCCGACGATGAAGAAATGACCCGGCGGGTGGCCCGCCACCGGCAGAATCGGCCGCCGGAATGGGGGTTGGCAGAAGAGCCCTTGAAGCTGGCCTCCCTGCTGGATGGTTACGCCAGGGAACCACAGCCCCCCTTGTTGCTGGTGGATTGCATGAGCCTGTGGGTGAGCAACCTGCTGTTTGCCGGCGATGAAGTGTTTGCCCGTGAGCGTACCGCCTTCCTGCGGGTATTGGAGAACTATCCGGGCCAGATCGTGATTGTCAGTAATGAAGTGGGCCTGGGTACCATCGGCATGGACCCGCTCACCCGCCGTTTCTGCGATGAACTGGGTTGGCTCAACCAGGATCTTGCCACCTGTTGCGAGCAGGTGCTGATGAGCGTGGCAGGGCTGCCGCAAACGTTGAAAGGCTGATTATGCGCCGTGCGTTTGCAGGCAACTGAGCAGGCCATGCTCCGAGATGTCCACGCGGATACGGCTGCGGCAGGCGTAGGGAACCGTTAACGCTGAAAAAGAGCGTTCAGTGGGGATACCCATTACCTCCGCCAGGAGCATGCGAATCACGCCGCCATGGCACACCACGAGTACCCGCTTGCCTGCCGCCTGGGTTTGCCAATCCTGCCAGGCGCTGCTGACCCTTTGCCGGAACTCGGTGATAGCCTCACCACCGGGCGGAGGATAACGAACCGGGTCGCTCCAGAAGCGGTTCAGCGCCTCGGGCGTATCGGCCATGATGTTCTCGGAGGTTCTGCCCTCCCAATCACCGAACGCAATCTCCCGCAGCCGTGGCTCCTGGTGCAACGGAATCTGACGTTGCTCCGCCAACTGTTCTGCGAAGAGGCGGCAGCGCAGCAGTGGGGAGGTGATGATCACATCCCACTGGTCATCGTCCCTGATAGCCGCGTTCATCTGCTGCCAGCCGCTGTCGCTCAGTGGATCATCCTTGCTGCCCCGGAACATGGGCCCGCCGGCAGGTTCGCCATGACGGATCAGGTCGAAAAACGCAGTGGTGTTCTGGTTATTGGTCATCCCCGCTTCAGTCCTCGTTCTTGTCGGTCACGCCGGCGTCAGCGAAGCTGGCCATCTGGTTGTGCAGGGCACAGGCACTGCGAAGCAGCGGAACCGCCACCGCAGCGCCGCTGCCTTCACCCAGTCGCATGCCCAGATCCAGCAACGGCCTGGCATTCATGGCGTCCAGCACGGCCTGATGCCCCGGCTCCGCCGAACGATGGGCAAACACAAGCCACTGCCGCAGTTGTGGTTGTTGGCGAACAGCTACTAAGGCGGCAACGGAAACAATGAATCCGTCCACCAGTACGGGAATGCCGCGCGCCGCGCTACCCAGAATGGCGCCTGCCAGCGCAGCAATCTCGAACCCGCCGAGGGAGGCCGCCACCGCCAGGGGGTCGCGGTTGTTGCCATGCCTGGCCAGCGCCCGGGCGATGACCTCACACTTTCGAGACACGCCGGCTGCGTCCAGCCCCGTGCCCGGCCCAGCCAGGTTTTCCGGGCTTTGTTCCAGCAACGCGCAGGCCACGGCGGTGGCACTGGTGGTATTGCCGATGCCCATATCGCCGCCCACAAACAGTCGGCACCCGTCATCCGCGGCGCGGGCGGCGGCCCTGTCACCACTGGCCAGCGCCTGTTCAAGCTGGCCCGGCGTCATCGCGTCGGTTGTGGCAAGATTGGCGGTGCCCGCTGCGATCTGCTCATCACGTACATCGGTCAACGGCGGAACGTCGCCGACGGTTCCGAGATTCACCACTTCCAGCGAGGCTCCCAGTTCCCGAGCCAACACGCTGATAGCCGCACCCCCGCTGGCAAAGTTCGCAATCATCTGGGCGGTGACTTCCTGGGGGTACGCGGATACGCCCTCCGCACAGACGCCGTGATCCGCCGCGAAAACAGCGATGCGGACAGGGTCGACCTGCGGATGTTGCGTGCGCTGAAGGCCCGCCAGTGTAATCGCTACGTCTTCCAGCTGCCCCAGAGACCCCCGGGGCTTGGTGAGCACGTGTTGGCGTTGCCGTGCCCGCTCGCAAAAATGGGTGTCGGAGGGTGGCAACGGCTGTGTCCAGCAGGAAGGCAGCGGCATGGTTGGATCCTGAGGTGGCAAAGTGTCGGGAGCCGAAGATGGTCTACCCGGCCTGAAAAAGTGTCAAGGATAGCAGCCACTCGGTTAGACTTCCTTTCGATCACGACAACCCACCGCCCGCTCGAAGAGACATTGCTGATTTGAACGCCTTCATTCTCGCCGTGACAGCTTGTTTTATCGCCGTTGTATTGGATCGCTGGTTGGGTGAGCCGCGTCGGTGGCACCCGCTCGTTGGTTTTGGGCATGTCGCCGCCTTCCTCGAACAGAGAATGAATCGTCTACCTGAGCGAATGGCAGGATCGATGGTTCTCGGGTTCCTGGCCCTGTTAATCGCTGTGATACCCGTACTGGCGGCAGCCGAGTGGTTGCGCTGGTGGTTGGGGAACTGGGAATACCTGCTGGTTCAGGCTGTGGTGTTGTATTTCGCCCTGTCCATTCGTGGCCTGACGGAGCACGGCCGGGCAGTGTCTGACGCGTTGCATGGGGGCGATCTTGAGAATGCCCGGGAGCAGGTTGGCCGTATCGTCAGTCGTGATGCAGCGGCGCTTGATGACAATGGCATTGCGATAGCCGCGACCGAGTCCATGTTGGAAAACGGCGCCGATGCCGTGTTCGCCAGCCTATTCTGGTTTCTCGTAGCCGGCGTTCCGGGCGTATTGCTTCACCGGCTGGTGAACACCCTGGACGCCATGTGGGGGTATCGAACTGATCGCTACCAGTATTTTGGCCGCGCTGCGGCGAGGCTGGACGACGTATTGAACTGGGTACCCGCTCGCCTCACGGCGCTGACCTACAGCCTGCTTGGCGATGTCCGTGGCGGCTTTCGTTGCTGGCGGGCACAGGCGCCGGCCTGGGACAGCCCGAACGCCGGCCCGGTCATGGCGGCAGGGGCCGGGGCTTTGAGTGTTGTACTCGGTGGCCCTGCGCCCTACGCCTCAGGCATCAAGCAACGGCCCGTGCTTGGTGAGGGTGAACCGGCATCGGCCGAGACCATTGATGCGGCTATCCAACTTGTACATCGCGGCGTGTGGTTGTGGCTCGGACTGTTGGCCGCGGTCGCCATTATCGGATGGATAGCCAGCGCCGCGCCCTGAAGGTGTTAGCCGGTTGCTTCCGATTCCCGTGTTTCGCTGGCCGGTATGGTCAACATCAGCAGGAAGCCAATCACCAGGAACACCAGAATGGTGCTCATTCCCCAGCGCTGGCTGTCAGTGACGGCCGTGACCCAACCCACCAACAGCGGGCCAGCAAACGCGGTGGCTTTGCCAGAGAACGCGAACAGGCCGAACATCTGCGTTTGCAGGTGCGGCGGGGCGATGCGGGCCAGGTGGGAACGGCTGGCGGACTGCAACGGCCCCACGAAGATGCCCAGGATCATGCCCCATACCCAGAACGCGGTGGCGCCGTCCACCACCAGAATGGCCAGGGCGCTGCAGCCCAGCCCGATCAGTGACAGCAGGATGGTATTGCGCCCGCCGAGGGCGTCATCCACCCAGGCGAATCCCAGTGCACCCAGGCCTGCGGTGACGTTCAGGGCGATGGCGAATTGCAGCACTTCCGTAGAGCCCATATTGAAGGTACCCGCCGCGTACACCCCGCCGAAGGTAAAGATAGTGGCCAGGCCATCGGTGTAGAGCATGCGGGCGATCAGGAAGCGCACGATGTCCTTGTATTGGCGAACCTGGGCGATGGACTCCTTCAGTTGCCGGAACCCGGCGCGGGTGGCGGCGGCAATTCCCAGGCCGGTGGATGGGCGGTCCGGAACAAAGATAAAGGCCGGCAGGGCAAATACCAGATACCACACCGCTACCAGCACAAACGTGGCACGCACATGCTCAGCGTTGTCCCGATTGAGATCGAACAGGTTGGCATCGGCTTCGATAAAGCCATACAGCGCCACGATAAGGCTTAGCACACCGCCGGTGTAACCCAGCCCCCACGCCCAGCCTGACCAGCGCCCGGTTCGCGCCGGGCTTGCCAGATCCGGCAGCATGGAGTTGTAGAAAATGAACGCAAACTCGGCACCGAGTGTGCCCAGGCCAACCCACAGTGCTGCGTTCCAGAACTGATTCTGCTCCGGCGTGACCGTCCACAACATGGCGCAGGAGACCACGCAAAGCAGGGTGAAGCTGATAAACCAGGGTTTGCGACGGCCGGACTGGTCTGCAATGGCCCCCAATATCGGTGCCAGGATTGCGATGAACACACCGGCAATGCCAACGATGTTGCCCCAGGCTTCCGTGCCTTTTACCTCGTCCTGCACCACTGACACGCTGAAGTACTGAGCGAAGACAAAGGTCAGAATGATGGTGAAAAAGGCGCTGTTGGCCCAGTCGTAGAGCGCCCAGGACCAGAGCGCGCGTTTGTCTTCCGGCTTGCCCTGTGTGGGGGCGACAGGCGATTGCGATGACATGTGGGGCTGGGCTCCTGATCCTTGCAAGGTAAATCCGTGCGGTGATTGTCGCCATTATCGTCACAAATGCACAGCCCCGTGGGGTTAAACCCTCTTCAGGTTCCGCGATTCGTGGTCCAGCAACCACGCCTTGCGCTCCAGGCCGCCAGCGTAGCCCGTCAACGTACCATTGGCTCCGATCACCCGGTGGCAGGGGATCAGAATGGCAATGGGGTTGAGGGCATTGGCACGAGCCACGGCACGCACCGCCTTCGGGTTGCCCAGGGTGTTTGCCAGCGCGCTGTACGAGCGGTGCTCACCCGCTGGAATCCCGGTCAGCCCCTGCCAGACCTGTTGTTGAAACTCAGTGCCGGTCAAGCGGATGTCCTTCCACGGCAGGGGCTTGATCACCCCCGAGAAGTAGGCGTTCAGCCACTCGATAATGGTCCCGGGGGCGCTGTTCGGTTGCTCGCGCCACTCCGGCTGCCGGAACCGGCGGTTTTGCAGCGAGTGCATGCGCTCTTCGTTGTCGTCGAAGTCCAGGTGCACCAGTTGGTCATCCACCGTGGCCAGCCTCAGGGGGCCAACGGGACTGGGGAAGCGGCTGACATGAATTTGAGTTGTCATGATGGTGTCTCCTGCCGGGGTGGATGGGTGTTCAGTGATGTCCACAGGTACTGCGCTGCGTAAGCCCGCCATGGCCGCCAGCGTTCGGCGTGGCGCGTCAGGGCTTTGGCGTCTTGCGGGCCGCCCAGATGGGCCGAAGCCTTGAGTATGCCCAGATCGCTGGCGGGAAACGCGTCTGGATCCCCCAGGCCGCGCAGGGCCAGGTAGTGGAGTGTCCAGGGGCCGATGCCCCGCATGGGGGCCAACTGCGCCAGCAGGGTGTTGCCATCCTGCTCGGCAAAACCGGGTTCGGCAAACCGGGCGGTGATTCGTGCCAGGGTGTCTGTACGGCTGCCGGGCATACCCAGTTTGTTCAACGGCTGGCCGACGAGTGCTGCCGGTTCCGGGAATCTATGGGTAATACCCGTGCCCCCGGCAAGATCGTCGGGAAGGGCCTGGCCATAACGAGCCACCAGCCGCCCAGCCAGGGTTCGAGCCGCGGAGAGGGACACCTGCTGCCCAAGAATGGCCCGGACGGCAAACTCGAACCGTTCCCAGCTGCCCGGAACGCGCAGGCCGGGATGCCGTGCGACCAGTGGTTCCAATAGCGGGTCCTGCGCCAGGTGTTCGCTGATGCCGGGCAGGTCCGCATCCAGATCAAGCAAACGGCGTATCCGCGCACTCACCTCCAGAATGGACTGCCGTGCCGGCCCACGAAGGATAACCTGCACCCCCGGGGGATTGTCGCTTGGGCGGCAGATGACCAGCCCCGGTTGCCCAGCAATGCAGAGCGATCGCGCGTAGTGGTGCGCGCCAACCGCTTCCAGGCCCGGAATGGCCCGTGCCCGAAAGAAGGTCAGTAACTGCTCACTGTCGAACGGTGGCCGGGCCCGCAGGAACAGAACCAGGTCGTCGTGTGCCGGCAGAAAAAGATCGTCTGCACCGTTCTGTGTGGCTTTGAGCGGTGGCTTGAGACCTCTGCGGAATGCCGTCGGTGCGTTGCCGTAGGCTTCTTTCAGGGTGTGATTGAAGCGGCGCAGGCTTCTGAAACCGGCAATCTCCGCGATCTCCGTCATGCTGAGGTTGCTGTCGACAATCAACTGCCGGGCCCGCAGTAAGCGCCGGGCCTGGGCGTGTTGTTGTGGGGTGGCTCCGGTGTGGCGTTTGTAGAGCTGGCGCAGGTAGCGGTCGGTAATGCCCAGCCGCTCGGCCAGCTCCGCCACGGAGCCGTTATCCAGAGCACCTTCGTCCACCAGCCGCACTGCCCGGGCCACGGTGGTGTGAACCCCGGCAGCAGCCGGGCTACCAGGTGCCGCTTCTGGCCGGCACCGCAGACAGGGTCGAAAGCCGTTGGCCATGGCCGTTTCTGCAGACGGGTAAAAACGCACGTTCCCCCGCTTGGGCGTCACCGCCGGGCATATGGGGCGGCAGAAAATCCCGGTGGTCAACACAGCGGTGTAGAAGCGACCGTCGAATCGGGCGTCACGGGTTTTCAGTGCCTGGTAGCAAAGGTCATCGTTTAATGTGTCCATGATGGAAAGTGTACCAGCGAAACCCGGAAAAACTCGCCGGATTCGGAACTGACCGTTGAACCTTTACATCGCAAGCCCAAGCAGCAGGACCAGTTCCGCAAACACCACGCTGGCCCCGAGGGTATCGCCGGTATAGCCACCCAGTTGCCGGCGCAGGTACCCGCCCCAGACAATAGCCGTACCCAGCGTAGCGATAACGAGCCACAGCAGAGCTTTGGTCTCAAACGGGATAAGGGCCAGAGAGACAATCGCGGTGAACACGGTGGCAATCGCCAGCCGTGAACGCGAGAAATCTTCGGCCACCGGTTTGCTCTTGCTCTTGTCCGGGTCGGTCACATACGGCAGGAAGCCCATGATCATCAGTGGCGCGAGACGCGACACCATCGGGGCCAGGATCAGCGCCAGCCACACCGGTTGAGCTTCATCCAGCAGCGCAAGTTTCAGCACCAACGCAACCACCAGCGCCACCGTACCGTAGGTGCCGATGCGGCTGTCCTTCATGATCCGCAACCTGGCTTCCAGGGTATACCCGCCGCCCAACGCATCGACACTGTCGGCCAATCCATCCTCGTGGAACGCGCCGGTAATCCACAGGTGAAAACCCAGAATAAGAATTAGACTGACCAGCGGGCTCCAAAGCTGCACCACAGCCATGTACAGCCCCGCATAAATGACGCCGAGCACCAGCCCAACCAGAGGGAAATAGACACTGCACTGATTCATCAGGCGGGGGGAATAGTCGATACGCACCAGCATGGGGATGCGTGTCAGGAAACCGATGGCCAGCCAGAAGGCCTGCCATTCCCTGGAAACGAGAGGTTTCAGTTGGCTCAATGCGCTGTCCTGCCTTTGGAGATGGTGTGAGTCTGCGGCCAGTTTAGCATTATCGTTGCGTGAGCCTGTTCCACACCGGAAATTCGGCGTTACCCATGGCCCCTGATTGGCGAACGGGCTTGGTCTAAAATCGACCTCGCAGCCTGGAGTTATACGAACCGGTTCGCAAAACTCCAGGCAAGGGGCGGCAAATCGTTATAAGTATCTGATACTGTTGAAGCTGGTTTAGAGCATTGTGGAGTTATACGCCCTTATTCGTGGGTGCGTTAGAGACCAAGGAGGGCGTATAACACCGGCGGTAGCCGTGGTGTTTCCTGTTTAGATGTTGATTCTAAAGAAATTTATTGGATTGGAAGGGGCGGCCGGAATTGGAGTTATACGAATGGGTGATATACGAACGGGTTCGTATAATACGCTGTTAGGCAAGGGAGAGCTCGATGGAACTCTTACGAAATATCTATGAAAGCTCTGTATCAGGCCCGCAGGGCGAAGTCTGGTTTGAGCTCTTCGGCAAGTATATCCAGTTCGGTGTAGAAGAGGAGGCTACTCTTGAGTATGTCAAAGCCTGTGCGGAGTATCTGAATGCCTTGCCGGAGGCGACTATAAAGGACCTTTGCGAGGCCTCAATACGTTACTGCAATGGGTTTTTGGCCGATATTGGTGAGCCATTGAAGTCATTCGATAACTACAAGTCTGTACTTTCGTTGATTTATCCATCGACTTTGATCATTCCGGAACCAGAGTATGGCGATGAGCCTGTTATCTGGATGGAGTTAAACTGTGAGTGGGAGCAGGAGCATGGCATGCAGTGGGTGGTGAGGAACAACGAGGTTCTATATGTCGGTGGCTTCAATGGTACAGACCCATGGGCTGAAATATCGAAATCTACTCCTTGGAACTATGCCTAACAATCGGCTGCACTGCGACCGATTTTCCGCCGCTTCGCGGCTCCAAACCGGCGCGTGAGCCGGGCGTTAAATTGGGGAGGTGTATGGATTCTGCAATGTACACATTGATCGGAGCCCTTGGAGGCGTTTTTTTGACCCAACTAGCAAATTATTTTCTTGAGGATAAGAGGTCGAAAAACCAGAGATCGTTGAAGAGAATGGAGCTGGATAGTGCGCAAGGGCACGACTTGTTAACAGAACGTAGAATTGCATATTCGAGATACTTATCTGACCTAGACTTCTATGTTGGCGGAAAAAACCCAGAGCTATCTGATCTCATGCCTTCATTTTATAGTGCCCTTATATTGTCAGAGAGTGATGCTTCAGAAGCAATAATCCAAACCTTAAGGGTTGCCAGAGATTCTGAGAGAAGCGCGGAAGATCTCATGGAAGTTAAAAAGAAAGTCTTAGAGGAAATGAAGAACGACCTCCAACATTGAAAATTTAACAAGGCACGGAAGGCGGACGCGTGAGACGCGCCGCTTCGTTCGGCGTTACAGCGACTCAATGGAACTGGAGTTGACAGGGTGAGGTTGCGATCCTTTCCGGCTTTCAATAATATTGCGTGCTAAATTGAAAAAGGAGTTTTCAATGATCTACCGTTCTGCACTTTTTTTTCTGCTTTTTTGTCTTTCTCTCAATTCCGCCTTAGGCAATGAGGCTATAAAGTTTCAGTACGAGAAAAAGGATTACGGGCCAACCTTAATGTTAGCCTCTGGCCTCGTCGGTCGCTTAAATGTTCCGGTTGCTGAATTAGAAGGCGCAAAAATAATTCCAGGCGCTGGCATAACTGTGATGTTCCCCGACCGCTCGTATTTTTCCCTTGAAATTTTGACAAGCGAAGACTTCGGTTATAAAGGAGTCGATATTCGTAGTTGGCCTTTGTATTTATTTGGCATCAAAGAAAGCGGGCCTGAGCCAGAAAGCTACATATCTGAATTAAAAAAATCTAAGAAGTTTGTTATTGATCTCGATATATCTCCCGAGGAGGTTAGAATTTTTGACACTTCCAGTGGTACTGGATACTGGGCATTTGGGAAGAAAAAATCGTTTATCGTCCTTGTTGACAAAGATAAATCGGATCAAATTCTAGTGATAAAAACAGAAAGTATTTCGGGAGAAAGGATTGAAAGACTTATAATCAATGGAGTGATTTAAAATGTCGTTGTCTAATTCGGAAAAAGAAGATCTGCTCAAAATTATTGAAGTGTTGTTTGGCCATGATTCTGAAATTGCAAGGTTAAAAGACTCATTCAGCGTGAGAACGGTTGAAGCTGTCGAAGAGGCCCTTGAAACATTAGTTCGGTGCAATGCCAACATGCGTTCTTTGGTTGTAGGACTGATCGGTGGTGCTGGCCTTTTTGTAAGGGGGTGGCTGCGACAGATTCTTTCAAAATTGAGGAGTGAGCTTGAATCAAAGCGCATAAAGTTTGACGGATTAGCTTGTAAAGTCGTTATGGCATACAACTGGAGATCAGCGATAATCATTTCGACGCACTAAGCGCAAGTGCTGCGGTCGCTGTAACAAGTGACTGTGGTGTCAATTCCATAAATTAAGCCATTTCGCTCCGCCAGGATTCCTGGTTTTTGACCATGGTATTGAGCACCACAATCATCATCCTCATACAGGCAACGAGGGCGACTTTTGGGATCTTTCCCTGAGCCTTCAGACGCTCGTAGAAGCGTTTGAAACCCGGATTGCATTGGATGGATGAGAGCATGGCCATGAACATGACTGTGCGGATTCTATGGCGTCCTCCCCGTATTCTTCGTTTGCCATTGAGCTTACCTCTGTCCCGGTTGATGGGCGCGACACCGACCAGTGCAGCTATCTCTTTTCGATTGAGAGAACCGAGTTCTGGAAGCTCACTGAGCAGGGCGTAGGCGAGGACTTTGCCGACGCTCGGCATGCTGGTCAGGATCTCCGTTTTGATACGCCAGCGGTCTACCTTGGCGACTTCCCGTTCGATCTGTCGGGTGATGGTTTCGATCTGAGCCTGCAATATCTTTAGCAAGCTTTTAATGGAGCGATGAAGGGTTTTCGGGAGTATCTGGATACGGTTTTTTCCATGGTGGACATTTCCAGAAGCTGAGAGCGCCGGACTAGCTAGTCCTTAATTTTCTGGGATGTTTTGTCTGGACCTCCACAGGAAGGCTTTTTCTTCGCTGCGCAAAGCCGCTGTTATGGTGCTTTACGTATATTTCGTCTACATTTTTCAGGTGGTGCCAATATAGTTGGAGGGCAATAAACATGGAGGTTTTCGGTGCGCTAGCACTTTAATCCTGGAGAATGGCCATGAAAAAAATAATGCTAACTTTGGTTCTTGTATTATTCGCGACGACGGCGTTCGCCCATGGGGGCGGTTGCCGGAAAGACAGTCCTCCCGGGCAATGCTGTCACGCAGGCTCACAGCCCTATCATTGCCACTAAAAGCATTTTTTCCAGCGGAGGGCACCAAAAGCGTACCGCTTATGGTGCCCTCCGCTGGCGCTCCGGCGTCGGTTACCTCAGCGTTACACCTCACTGATGCAGTCTTGATTATTATACGGCATTGCCGTATATTTTGGTCATGCTATGCATCGAAACCTCAACGTTCACCAAGTTGTTGTCGAACTACCTCACGGATGAAGAGTACCGAGGACTTCAGAGCTACCTTTTGCAGAAGCCGGATGCCGGGGATCTGATTAAAGGTTCAGGTGGTGTTCGCAAGGTTCGGTGGGCACCGGCGGGTTCGGGAAAGAGCGGTGGTATCAGAGCCATTTATTACTGGAAGAAGTCTGACCACGAGATATGGATGCTCACGCTGTACAGTAAATCAGAGCGCGCCAGCATTCCTGGCCATACGCTCAAGCAGATAGCGGAGGCAATCAAAAATGGGTGACAGGAACCTTGGGGCAGAGATTCTCGATGGTATTAATGAAATCAAGCAGTTCAAGAAGGGTAAATTGGCTCTACGAACGCATGAGCTTTCAGAACCTTCACCACCCAAAGAGATCAGGCTGAAATTGCACATGTCGCAGTCAGCATTTGCCGGTCTTATGGGCGTGAGTGTGCGAACCCTTCAGGATTGGGAACAGGGGCGGCGCGAGCCACAGGGTCCTGCGGTTGCGCTTCTGCGCATAGCTGAGCAACACCCGGAAGTTTTTAGCCAGCTTCACTGACCAAAGTGAGGTGTAACCAGGCCGTGCACCGAATACCAAAACCTTCGCTTCGCTCTGGTTTTGTCACCGGTGATGTCGGGCGTTACGTTTATACAGAAACATGGGGACTTGAGGATTTGATTGCGAAAAAGCGTCAGACGTTCGTTTGCCCGGCTAGAATCCGAAAACAATGTCCGCAATAGATTGACTGGCAATCATATCGCGTTGCACCAAGTAATGATGAGCAATGACCACGAGTGGAGTTTGTGGAATGGATCAAGTGACGAATCCGCTGAACAATGACGTCAGATTGGAAATGGACATTCCGAATCATCAAGTAGTCGCCTATCAGGATAACTATAAGCTGCTAGGGTGGATGCTCTTGATTGCCTCATTACTCCCCGTCTTCGGTATTTTTGCAGCACCCTGGCCAGCTTTGTTGTTAGTAATCGCGTTTTGGTTGGCGCCTTTCGTAGCTGGAATTACTCTGGTGTTTAAAGAACGTCGAAAACGTTGGGACCCCGCTACTCAAATGGTTGTGAATGAAATGAGGTGGCCGGGTAGTGAGTTTAAGCCTTCCAAAAAAGTCCCCATCCTGGATTTCGGAGAAGTCCAAATCATGGCCATGCCAATGACTAATCAGCGTGGAATCGAGGCAACCGGCCCCGGCGTTCTCGTAAGAGTGAGGCATAAAAAGGATTCTCGACATTTCTATCCCGGTGCAAACTCTTGGGTGATTGGCGGCTTCCCCAGCACGGACTATGCGGAAGATGCCGAATTGCTGGCTGGAAAAGTAGCTCAAGAATTCGGAGTTCCTGTTAGAAATAGTTTGATGTATTGAGTCGGAACTACTGTGAGTAAATGCGAAAAATGCAGGTAACAAGGCGTGCCACGCGGATGTCCCTTTCTCCGCGTTGCTCCAAAAAGGCCACCGGTGCGCTCAGCGTTAAATGCCTGTCTCCGGCGCTCTTGGGTTTGGTGTGTGGGCGCGGTTTGCCAAAAATATTGGGAGTTGGCATTCAGTATTGGAGGCTGCAACAAATTGCCGGGTAACCCGGCTTCTAAAGAGTTGTTACGTTGCATAGTCATTGATGCTTTTGAGATCAATTTAAACAGGGAGTTAGTTGAGTATGGGATTCAGTTTGCGTTTAGGTCTTATTTTCTTGGTTGCCCTTCTGCCAGCATTCGCTAATGCCGCCGGGAAGACCATTCAGGTCAAGGATGAAGACGCTTTTTTACTCCAAGAGATTGATGATGGGCTGTCTGCCCTGATGGGCGCTGCCGGGGAGTGCCGTAGTACTGATGCCAACCTCTATGAGTGTCTCTGCACAGAATCAAAATCACTCAAAAAATTGGATTCTGCTCTTCGCACAGCACTTGATAAAAAGCCTGAATGGAAAGGCAAGACCATTTATCACGACGGTGTCACTCTTCAGATTCCAAGCCTTGAGAAACAAGTTGAAGACATGCAAAAGCAGTGCGGCGCTTAAGGTCTTTGTTGTGTGGAGTCCGTGTGCCATGTAACAAGTGACGTGTATTGTTCGCGTCGACGGCGTTCGCCCGCTGACGCTCTGGCGCCGGTCACCTCAGAGTTAGAGGCTCAAGGGAGTTTTCAGTGAGCAAGGAAGAACTTTCCCCAGAAGACAAGGCCTACTACAAGCGTTTTGAGGTCAAATCGCTACGAGTATTGCTGTATTTCCTGGCAGTGGTTTACTTGGTGTTTGTCTTTGCGGTTGGTGGTTCTCAGTTCAGTGGAGGTTTTTTCAGCGGCGCGGTTGGTAGCTTTATCCTGATTCAAGGGGTCGATCTCTCTAACAGAAGGCTTACCGTAATTGGTGGGTTCCTGACAGTTGTGAGCGTCTTACAGGCGATATCTTTGGCGTTGTCGTGATGAGCGTGAGCTTACTGAAATACAGGACGTTCGTCTTGGCGTACGTACCCAAAGGCGTACGGTTGGTTAAAAGTTGAATACACAAAAGGTGCGTCATGACCGGAATCACAGCAACTGAGGCGCGTAACAACCTATATCGGTTGATCGACGAGACTGCCGAGTCCCACCAACCAATCGTTATCATGGGTAAGCGGAACAAAGCCGTCCTGGTTTCCGAGGAAGACTGGTCGGCAATTCAGGAATCACTTTGTCTGCTCTCCGTACCAGGTATGCGGGAGTCTATTCGGGAGGGGATAGACAACTCCGTGGATGAATGCGATGAGGAGCTGGACTGGTGACATGGAAATTGGTTTACACCAAACAAGCCTAGAAATGTGTAAAAAGTTGGCCTCCAGCGGCCTCAAGCCAAAAGCCCAGCCGCTATTGCCGGATAATTTTCCCACAGCTTCACGTCATGTGCTTAAGGAGAAGCAAATTGGACATAAGGGATCTACCCTTTGGGGTTACTGACTGGTCTGAAGTTGAGAGGACTGAACACACAGGGGAGCAGGGAGTTGCTTATTGGCAGACCCGCACTTTCGGCGATATCCGGGTTCGTATGGTCGAGTACAGCCCCGGCTATCTGGCTGATCATTGGTGCGCCAAAGGGCATATCCTGCTCTGCCTGGAAGGTGAGCTCCATACTGAGTTAAAGGACGGTCGTTGCTTTGTGCTCAAGCCGGGTTCTAGTTATCAGGTAGCGGACAACGCCGAGCTTCATCGCTCCTCGACCGAGCGGGGCGCAAAGCTCTTCGTCGTGGATTGAAACTCACTATTCAAGCGGTCAGTCGCCCAACGACCCGCCGCACCCACGGCGCCACAATCGCGACTGTCGGAAAAACTGCCGCAAAAGCGGCGGTGAGGAATCCTGGGTGTTGTTTTCAGCAACCGATAGCCCAGGAGCAACCTACGCCCCCCAAAAGGCGTTTGGGGAGGACTGCAAGCCAGCCCCGGCTTGTTAGTATCTGGCAATACCCTTTCCGGAACGGCCTATGGTCCCCAGTTCAGGCCCCGTGCGCCAGCGGTTGATGACCCTGGCCTGGCCCATCATTATCCAGTTCTATCTGTTTCAGCTCACCGGCGTGGTGGACAACCTGATGGTGGGTCAGTTCGGTGAGCAGACCATCGCAGCGCTGGGAATCTGCCTGCAGCTGAATTTCCTGGTGGTACTTTGCTACGCGGCCCTGACCGAGGGTGGTGCCGTGATTACCGCCCAGTTGCGTGGCGCCCGGAAGCACGCCGAGATCCGTGAGACCCTGGCAACCCTGCTGACCGCCGGCCTGTTTACGGGCATGGCCATTGGGGCTCTCTATATTGTCTTTGGCGAGTCGCTTCTGGCTTTGCTGACTACGGACCTGTTCCGTGCTCCGACGGAGCGCTCCGGGCTGCCGGGCATTGGCTATGGCTATCTGTGGATCATCGGGCTGGGGTTGCCTGCGCTGGTAATTGCCCATGTGGCCATGTATGTGCTCCAGTCCCTCGGCAACACCCGCACCCCCATGCGACTGGCCCTGTATGGCAATGTGCTTAACGCCCTGGGTAACTACCTGTTGCTGTTTGGCGGTGCCATTCAGGGCGTAACCGAGCCCCTGTTTCCGCCTCTGGGGCTTCCCGGTGTTGCAATCGCCACTGTGCTGGCGTGGTTGTTTCAGGCGGTGTTCATGCTACGCGCCGTTCTCCGCCATCCGGCGGTCAATGCCCGGGTAAGGGACGTCTCCGGGCTGGCGTGGCAACGGCTCAGGCGAATCCTGTACCTGGGGTATCCGCTGTCCGTGGATGGTTTTTTGTGGCAAGGGTCGGCGTTTATTTACACCATGATGTTTAACCGGGTGGGTGCGGAAGCTTACGCGGCCTTTTTGGTGGCGTCGATTATTCGTGGGTTTTCGCTGGCTCCGGGTGTCGGATTGCAGCAGGCCGTTAGCATTGCCCTGGGGGAATCGCTGGGCGGCCGGCATCCGCAGCGGGCACGAGCCTACACCGCCATGGGTATCCGCATGGTGTTGCTGGTGCTGCCGTTGCTGACATTGATCGTGGCATTGCTTACCCCCTTGTTCCTGCAGTTCTACGAAATCAGCGATTTAACCCGGGAGCGGGTGATCTGGATGGTGGCCTTGAGCGTTCTTTACAGCGGTGCCACGGCGTTAACCATGATTATTCCGGGCATTCTGAGGGCCGGTGGCGATACCCGCGCACCGATGGTGATCACCCTGATTGGCTTTGCCGGTGTCGGGGTGCCCGTGGCCTGGTATTTTGGGCTCTATCTTGGGTTTGGCCTTTGGGGTGTGTTTGCCGGCTTTGTTGCGGATGAAGTGGTGAAAGCCGTTATCATGGTGATCTACCTGCAGCGTGAAACCTGGCTACGGCGCCTGGCCTGACGCCGTTTAACCCGCACCCAACGCTGCGTGTTCATAGCATCACTGATTCCGCCAGCGGGAATGCTTCTGAAGCTTCCGTTGCAGGGTTCGCCGGTGCATGTTCAGCGCCCGGGCCGTTGAGGATACATTGCCGTCGTGCTCGTTCAGCACCCGTTGAATGTGTTCCCACTCCATTTCCTCCACCGTTGGGGGTTCTTCACGGGTTGCCGGTGGGCCGTCCAGTGGGCTGAAACCGGCCGTCAGTTGGCTCAGTGTGACCGGTTTGCACAGGTAGTTGACGGCACCCCGGCGCATGGCTTCCACGGCGGTGGCGATGCTGCCATACCCCGTCAGTACCAGCACCTCCAGTTCGGGTTGAAGGGCCAGCAGCTCCGGCAGTAATTGCAGGCCGCTTTCGCCGGCCAGGTTGAGATCCAGCACGCAGCGATGAAAGGTCTGTGATTCCAGTGCTGCTATGGCCTCCAGACGGTTGAGGGCACACGTGGCCTCGATGTTCTGGCGCTTCAGGGAACGCTGTAGCACCTGCACGAAGGCTTCGTCATCGTCGATCAGCAACCAGGTCGGCTGGCCGTTCATTCCGCCTCCTTGTCGCCCTGGGTATGGGCTTGCGCTTGTGGCAGGTCGATGATCATGGTGGTGCCCGTGCGGTCGGCCCTGGCTTTGAGGGTGCCGCCGTGGCGCTGGATGGTGGCGTTGGAGAGGAACAGCCCTACGCCCAGGCCATGTTCGGAGTCTACAACGCCATCGCCGGCGGTGTTCTGCAGTGAGAGTTCCAGACCCTTGCCATGATCCTCAACCACGATTGCGACCCGTCCCTCGTCGCTGTCCCCCGCGCTGACCGCGACCCACGATGGGCTGGCCGTCAGGGCGTTGGCCAGAAGGTTCAGTATGGCCTGGTCCAGGGTGGCATCCACGGCGACGGGCTGGTCGGGGAATGGCGCCTGCCAGTGGATGGGCGACGCCGGCCACAACAGCGTGGCTGACTCCCGCAGCCGCATCATCCAGAAGTGCAGCGGAAGGATTTCCTGCTGCGCGGCCTTGGCCTGCATGGCGGCAGTAGACAGTTGGTGCAGGTGGTTGCTGCAAAGGCCCAGTTGCTTCTCCATCAACCCAAGGTCGTCTGCAAGCGAAGGGTCGGTGTGCACGGATTTCATTTCGTCCACCAGCAGGGCCATGGTGTTCAGCGGCGTACCCAGCCGATGCGCCACCGCCGCGGCGGACAGGCCCAGGGCAATCACCTGTTCATCCCTGAGCCGGTTCTCCCGGAATTCGGCCAGTTGTCCCTGTTTCTGTCGCAACCGACGGGCCAGTGAGCCAACCACCAGCAACAGCATGGTGGCAGTGATGGCAAAGGTGGCCCACATGCCCATAAGGTGCAGTTGGGTCAGGTTGGCGTTGTGATGTTCGTGGGTAAGCGGCGTGTGCCACAGCACCATGGCGGTGTAGAAGCCAAAACCGATGACCGTCAGAGCAATGCTTTCGCGCAAGGGGACCAGGATGATGGCAACGGCAATGGGAAGCAGCAGCAGCGAGACAAGCGGATTGGTATAGCCTCCTGTGAGGAATAGCCAGGCGCTGATCAGGAAAAGATCCAGGGCGAGCCCGAGGCTGACCGTAACCGTCAAACGGGGAGGCCGGCGGGTAAACCAGAGCCAGCCAAGGGTTGCCAGTACGGTGTAGAGCAGGCAGATCAACAGGGCTTCTGGCCGATGGGCCAGGGTGACCATGGTGTCGGCGATGGCAACGGCGACCAACTGAATGACCACGATGGCCAGACGCATGGTGAGAAGGTAGCGCGCCGCCTGTTGAAAACCGGTTTGTGAGTGAGTCAGCCATTCCATGGCATGCATTCTAGCGGGTTTTCGACGGTGCTACTGCGGGAATGTCTTCAGTCGGATGCGGCATTCTGTCTCATGCGCGGTGGGTGTCTGACTCCAGCGGTTCCAGAAGGCTGGCGGTTGTCTCCGCCGGGATGATCAGATTGCGGCCCCGGTCCTTTGCTTCGTACAGACGTTTGTCGGCTTCTCTTACCAACTGGCGCAGCGTTTCGCCGTCTGGCCCGAACTCCGCGACGCCACCACTGAGAGTCAGACGGATAACGTCGTTGTTGACGGTCAATGGGGTAGAGGCGACCGCAATACGGATTTTTTCAGCCACCTCCAGGCCTTGCTGGCCATTGGTATTGGTCAGCAGTATGCCAAACTCTTCCCCTCCCAGGCGTGCCGCCAGATCGGTTGCACGCAGGCATTCCCGGAAAATACGGGCAACGTGTTGCAGGGCCAGATCGCCGGTGTCGTGGCCATAGCGGTCGTTGACCTCTTTGAAATGATCGAGGTCGAGCGCGAGCAGGGTCATCGGCGTGTTATAGCGTCGGCTGCGCTGTTGCTCCCGTTTGAAGATGTCACTGAGCCTGGCCCGGTTGGCAAGGCCAGTGAGGGTGTCGGTCTGGGCAATCTTGAGCAGTTGGCGCTGTGACTGTTCCCGGGTCACTTCGTAGACGTGGGAGAACACCAGGATACACAGGGAGATGACGGCAATGTTGGCAACTGGCAGCGCTTGCATCATGGCCGGCTCATCGTGATACCTGAGCAGGAAAATAATGCCGGCGACGCTCATGTAGAACACGGATATAGCCAGGCCAAGTCGACGGCCCATCAGCAGGTGAGAGACGATCGGAATCAGGAGCACCCAGGCGTGTACGGTGGCCGAGGCTCTGGGGATGGTCATGGCGAACATCATGGCGGTGAAAAACGGGATGGCGTAAGCAATGATCCAGCGCTCAAGATGCTGTGTGTTGCGTACCGCCCTGTAAACGAGAATGGCGTATGCACCCATTGCGAGTTCGACGATGGCTAACGGATAACTGCCTGTGAGCAGGTTGAGCATGGCAAACAGGGCGCCCCCGAGCATGGTGAGAACCAGCAACGCCTTTAATACCGCCTTGCGATAGGGGCGAGCCAGGGCTTTCAGGGGTTCTTTGTAGCTATCCATGAGGCGAGATCTTTGGTGGCCCGGTAACTCAATGTATCCAGGCGGTAAAAATATGTAGGTAATGTAAGCACAAGTAAAGAGGGGCGAATTAGATCAGATTTTCAACAAAAAAGTGAGGGGAGTTAAGACTAAAGTCGTAGCATTTCTGCCTCTAAATCCAAATTCACCAACGTCCCGGCCCGGATCCATAAGGGCATTCGGGTTGTATAGTACTTAAAGATACTGTCCAGCGGAGCGCATGATGGGAAGTCCGGTATTGGCCGTTGAAGGGTTAAGTAAAGGTTATATCAGCGGTCGCCAGCGGGTGTCCGTGCTGGCGGATCTGTCCCTGTCGGTTTGTTCGGGGGAGTCCCTGGCGGTTGTGGGACGATCAGGTTCCGGTAAGAGCACTTTGTTGAACCTGTTGTGTGGCCTGCAGACACTGGATGACGGACGCATCGCCGTCGCGGGTGAGTCCTTTGCAGCAACTGGCGCAGGCGCCGAAGTGCGCTGGGCAGAACTCCGCCGGCGCACCATTGGCGTGGTGTTCCAGGACGTTAATCTGATGCCCGCGCTCTCGCTGCTGGACAACGTTCGCCTGCGCTCCCATTTGGCCGGCCACGATGCTGGCGGCGAGCGTGAGTGGCTGGAGCGCCTGGGTGTGGGGGCCGAAGCTGACCGTTACCCGGATCAGGTGTCAGGTGGCCAGGCCCAGCGAGCGGCACTGGCCATGGTATTCGCCATGGCTCCGGCGTTGATTCTGGCGGACGAGCCCACCGGCAGCCTTGATCGTCACACCGCTGATGAGGTGGCGGACTGCCTGTTCACTGTGCAACAGCAAACCGGTTGTGCACTGGTCCTTGCTACCCACGACAGGGAGCTGGCGTCCCGCTGCGACCACTTGCTTGATCTCAGCACGACTGTTTGACCAATGATGCTTGCGCGCGCCTTCGTCAGCCACTACCGCCGCCACCCCATCCAGCTGTTGGCTCTGGCGTTGATGATTGTGCTGGCAACCATGCTTTGGACCGGGGTGACGGTACTGACCGACCAGGCCCGCAATAGTCTGTTGCAGAGCGAGAATGCGGTGGCGGCTCGCGCTCATGTGATTCGCTCGGATGGGCGACCGGTGGGTGTGGATGACTTTGCTGCCCTGCGTATGGCCGGCGTGTGTGTGGCGCCCTGGTTGGAGCTGCAGCGACCGCCGCCGGAAGGGCGGGTGATCGGCATCGACCCGTTGGCGATGGGGTGTTTCGGTGACACTGGCCTCGGCAGTGGTGCCGACACGTTGGATGGTGCGCCTTTCCTCGATATCAGCGAGGCCGCAGAACTTTCGAAAGAAGGGTACGGCAGCCGGCTTTACCTGCTGGCGCGGGATGAGAACAGGGATTTACCAACTGGTTATATTCTGCGTGAATTTTCCATGGGCCCACCCACCGGTGAACTGGCGGACAGTTTCCTGCTGAATCTGGATGCCCTGAGCCTCCTGGTGCTTCTGATTACGGGCCTTCTGGTGCGCAGCGTACATCGATTGGGGATTGCTCAACGGCACGGCAGCTTTTCCCTGCTGCACCGGTTCGGAGTGCCTCGCCAACGGATAACGCAGTGGCTGACCTTGGAGCTGTTGGTGCTGACCGGTATTTGCGTTGTGCCGGGGTTATGGTTGGGGGCAAGGCTTGCCGGGATGCTGGGTAGCGGTTTCGGCCAGGCCCTCGACAGCCTGTTTGATGTGGCCGTCTATGCCGGTGCTGAAGAAGCACTGCCCTGGAGGGCCGCCGCCATCGTGGTCTTTCTGGTGTTGGCGGTCTGTCTGGTGGACTGGGTGGTCCCGGCGCATTGGCGGGCGATGGCTGGCCAGGGCCGGGGGCGAACGATTGCCTTCCTGATGTTTCTGGTCGGGTTGGTGGGGGTTGCCCTGGCCCCGGCCCTGGCCTGGGTCTTTGTCGCGACGGCGATGGTGTTCGCGGGCGCCGGTTGGCTGACACCTGGATGGTTGGCGCTGCTTGCCCAACGGCTTTCCAATCGCACTGGCTCACGAAGAGAAGACCCACTTGCCCGCTGGCGGCAACGGGAACTGGCGGTGATGTTCCGGCACCTGGCGTTGCCGGTGGTGGCACTGCAATTTGCCATGGCCACGGTGCTGGCGGTGCAGGCGTTGGTGACGACCTTTGAGGGCACCTTCGAAACCTGGCTGGCCCAGCGCCTGGAAGCGGAGTTCTATGTGGAGGTGCCTGCGAATGCAGACGCCGACATGGCGGCTGCGCAATTGCAGAGCCTGGACGGTATCGGGCCGTGGCATCGTGTGATTCGTGGCCAGGCACACATTGCGAGGGCGGATTCCGGGAGCCAACGCGGCCTTGTCGATGAGCGTATTGCGGTGGACCTGTTTGCCCTGATGCCAATCAGTGATCTGGTGACAAAATGGTCTCTGTTGGAAAGTGTTGAGGAGCCCTGGCAAAAGCTTGAGACCGATAGCGTAATGATCAATGAGCAGTTGGCCCGGCGCTACCGGCTTGAGGTGGGCGACATGCTCGACATCAGAGTAGCGGATACCAATCGCAATGCAGAAGTGGTGGCTATCTACGCCGACTACGGGCGGCCTGCGGGGGAAATTTTGATGGCTGGTTCTGCGCTGCCGGCGGCATTCAAGCCCCACTTCCAAAGCTTTTCGGTGACGCCCGGCAGCGTGGCGATGTCCGACATCCGCGGGCGCCTGTCGGACACCTGGCAGACGTCGGAACTCACCATCAGGGACAACAACAACATCCGCGCGCTGGCGTCGAAGGTCTTCAGTCAGACGTTCCTGCTTACTCGCGCCATCAGCCTGTTGACCTTGTTGCTGGCGGCGATGGCCCTGCTGATTATGGGATGGGTCTTTTTCACCACCCGGGTGAAATACTTTCAGCTGCTGGGCGTTTGGGGACTGCCTGCATCGAAGGTCAGGCGTCAGCTCCGGCGCCTGTCGGTGGCGCTGACCCTCACGGTGACCATTGCTGCGCTACCGCTGGGCGTGTGGCTGACCTGGGTGCTGGTCAGTCGCATCAACCCGCTGGCTTTTGGGTGGTCATTGCCGATGGACCTGTACCCGTTGTTCTGGATTGAACTGGGTTTGGTGGCCGTGGCGACAGGGCTGATAATCGCCCATCTGATGCGCCGGCAGCTTGGCCACATGGACAGCATTAAACAGGTGGAGCCATGAATATCCAAACCGGCGTTGTTGCCGGCCTACTGGCGGTCGTCCTTGCGGGCTGTACGGATTTGGAGAACGACACCGGATTCGCCGGGCTTGCGCAGCAGACAGGCGAGGTGGAGAAATCGCAATTCCAGCAGCCGGAGCCAGGCGACCCCCTGACTTTTCCCGAGGACTGGGGGCCCCATCCGCAACACCGTATTGAATGGTGGTACCTGACCGCTAACCTGGAAACCCAGGACGGCAGACCGCTGGGGCTGCAGTGGACACAGTTCCGTCAGGCTTTGAAACCGCGACCCGCCAATGCGGAACCACCAGAGGCCAGTGCCTGGCCCCTGGACGCGGCGTGGATGGCACACGCCGCCGTGTCATTTGAGGGTGAGCACTGGTTTGAAGAAAAGCTGGCCCGGGGTGATTTGGGGCATGCCGGGGCCAGGGCGGACCCGTTACAGGTATGGCTGGATGACTGGCGGCTGGTATCGCAACCGGATTCCGAACAGTGGCATTTGCAGGTTGAGGGCGGTAACTGGCGCTACGATCTGCGCCTGAGCAACACCGGCAAACCGGTACCCCATGGGAAAAACGGGTTCAGTGCCAAATCCGCCAGTGGCGAGGGCTCAATGTATTTCAGCCTGGTGGATCTGCACATTGAGGGTACGGTGACCCTTGGCGATGAAACCCTGGCCGTTTCCGGCAAGGGCTGGTTCGATCGCGAGTGGAGCAGTCAGTTCCTGAAGGCTGGCCAGCAGGGCTGGGACTGGTTCGCCCTGCATCTGGATGACGGCCATAAACTGATGGCGTTTCGCCTGCGGGAAGACCAAGGCGCCTTCGTGTCTGGCAGCTGGATAAACGCCAATGGGCAGGTTGAAACGTTGAACGGAAACGACATCAGCCTGAGCCCACTCGACTGGCAATCCTCGCCGCAGGGCAGGGTTCCTGTGGAGTGGCATCTGCGGATGCCACAGCAAAACGTGGATATACAGGTTGCCGCGCCGCCCGGCGACTACTGGAACGCCGGGCTCTACCCGTATTGGGAAAGCCCGGTGACGGTGACAGGTTCCCACGATGGTGTGGGGTATATGGAACTGACCGGTTACCGCAACTGAGCTAGCGGATCGCCGGCGGCTGCAGACCGCTGATCAGTTCCTGGATGCCCCGGTGCCACTGTTGGCGGAGTTGGTGGAAGTAATCGTTGTGTTCGTCCACCCGGTCGACGAAGCAGGGCTTCAGTTCGTTGTTGCGGTATATGGCGACATCCAGCGGCATCCCCACCGACAGGTTGCTCTTCATGGTGGAGTCGAAGGAAATCAGGGCGCACTGGTAGGCCCGGTCCAGCGAGGAATTATAGTTCACGACGCGGTCGAGGATGGGCTTGCCGTATTTCGACTCGCCAATCTGGAAATAAGGCGTTTCTTCAGTGGCTTCAATGAAGTTGCCTTCGGGGTAGATGTTGAACAGGCGTACCTGTTCGCCCCGGATCTGGCCGCCCAGTATCAGTGAACAGCTGAAGTCCACATGGTTCACTTTGCCCTCGGGGTTGTCGCGGTGAATAACCTCGCGGATGGTTCTGCCGACAACCTCTGCCGTCTCGAACATGGAGGCGGTGGAGAACACATTGGGGTCTTCGGAGCCGGCGCGTTTTTCCAGCAGGCTGATAACGCTCTGGCTGGTGGCCAGGTTGCCCGCCGATAGAATCACCAGTTCCCGTTCCCCCGGCTGTTCGAAGACATGCATTTTGCGGAAGGTCGAAATCTGGTCAAAGCCCGCGTTGGTGCGGGAGTCGGATGCGAAAACCAGGCCGTCGGCCAGGCGCATCGCCACACAATAGGTCATGGGGCTACCCTCGGGTCGTACTGAATGCGCTCAGTTTACCCGTTTCTGCGCAGAAAGCATGGAGCGGCGTGTGGAATTTGCACAGCTTTTTGTTACTGGCTTTCCCCGGCCAGGGTGACCCAGGCACGGGTCTGCAGGTGCTCCATGCCGCCGCCGCTGCGAATACCCCGCACCGGTGCTGCATCCCGGTAATCCAGTCCGGTTGCCAGCTTGATATGGCTTTCAGCAACATTGAGCAGGTTCACCACATCAAAGGTATGCCAGTTGTGGCCCAGCCAGGCCTCGGCCCAGGCGTGGGTGGCCAGGTGGTCATCGCTGAACGTGTGGATGTAACCGCTGACATACCGCACCGGCACCCCAATGTGGCGGCAGCAGGAGATGAATACATGGGTATGGTCCTGGCACACACCCGCCTTCTGCTGAAAGGCTTCGGCGGCGGTGTGGGTCACCGTGGTGACGCCGGGCGTGAATTCGATGTGCTCGAGGATACGGTTCATCATTCGCACCAGGCTGCGCTTGTTGGCGGAGAACTGGCTTGCGAAGGCCTTTATGGCCTTGTCGGCGTCGGTTAATGGGGTGTGGCGCAGGAACACCTCGGGCGGAAACGGTGAGTCGTCTTTGGTCAATGGTTTGCCCGTAAGATCAACCACGCCCTCCGCAGTCAGGGTGATCTCCCTGGTCGCTTTGTCCATGGTCATGACGGTAACAATATTGCCGAAGCCGTCTGTCATCTGGCTGGTTTCGCCGGGGGCACTCAGGTGCCACTCCAGTATCTTCTGCTGGGGTGTGTTACGGGGTGTCAGGCGTAGATACTGGATGCCTTTGTGCATGGGTTCGTCGTAGCTATAGGTGGTGTCATGGCGGATATTCAGCTTCATTGTTTCCACCCCATGTAGTCTTTCTGGATCTGGCCGGCGATACGTTGAATGCGTTGCAGGAAGTCGGTCAGATACTCATTCAGGCCGCGCTCGGCAATGTACTCGCGGTCGCCGTAGCGGATGTTGGCATACAGGCTTGTGGCCAGGCGCCGGGCCCGGCGGGCCTCGCCGCTTTCGATCTGCTCCAGAAGATCCGCGATTTCCTCCAGGCAGGCGTGGAGCGAACGGGGAACATCCGGTTTGAGAATCAGAAGTTCGGCCACATTCATCGGTTCGATATTGTGGCCGTAGGTGTTCTGGTAGGCCTCAAAGGCGGCCAACGAGTGCAGCAGCGCCGTCCATTCGAAGAACGACTGGGTGGGGTGCCCTTCCAGGGATTTGGTGGCCATGTGGTGGCGGATGTTCAGCACGCGGGCGGTGGCGTCTGCACGCTCGATAAACGTACCCAGGAGCAGGAAATGGAAGGCGTCATTGCGCAGCAGGGTGCCATAGGCTGCACCACGGAACACGTTTGAGCGTTCGCGGGTCCAGTCAAACACCCGGCTGGCGTTGGATTCGGTCACCCCTTTATGGCGTAATTCCTTCAGCTCCATCCAGGCCAGGTTAATGCTCTCCCAGACATCTGCGGAGAGATTGCCTCGCACGTGCAGGGCGTTATCTCGGGCGCTGCGGATCACACTGAACACACTGGCAGGGTGGCGGTCGTCCAGAAGAAGGAAATCAATCAGGTTCTGGGGGGTGATTTCCGGGTAGAGCTCGTGAAAGGTTTCGCGGCTACCGGTCACCAGCAATGGCACGGATAGCTGTTCCTCGCGGTCTTCGGGAACGTCGATCAACGCCATCGTGAGGCTGACGTCCAGCAGACGGGCCTGGGTTTCCGCCCGCTCAAGATAGCGGGCCATCCAGAACAGACTTGATGCAGCTCGGCTCAGCATTCCTCGCCCTCCAGTACCCAGGTGTCCTTGGTGCCACCGCCCTGGGATGAATTCACCACCAGCGACCCTTCTTTCAGGGCCACCCTGGTCAATCCACCAGGTACCATCTGCACTTTCTTGCCCGAAAGCACAAAAGGCCGCAGGTCGAGGTGTCGGGGCGCTACGCCTTCGTTTACAAACGTCGGGCAGGTAGACAGGCTCAGTGTGGGCTGGGCAATGTAGTTGTCTGGCCTGGCCCGCAACAGCGAGCGGAAATGGCTCAGCTCTTTTTTGCTGGCCTTGGGGCCGATCAGCATGCCGTAGCCACCAGCGCCCTGGGTTTCCTTGACCACCAGGTCTGGCAGGTTGTCGAGGATGTACTTGAGGTCTTTTGGCTTGCGGCCCTGCCAGGTGGGGACATTTTTCAGGATCGGTTCTTCACCCAGGTAGAAGCGGATCATCTCGGGTACGAAGGGGTAAATGGCCTTGTCGTCGGCGACGCCGGTGCCCATGGCGTTGGCAAGCACCACATTGCCGGTGCGGTAGGCTGCATAGAGCCCGGGGACACCCAGCATGGAATCCGGGTTGCCAGCCAGCGGATCGAGGAAGTCGTCGTCGACCCGCCGGTAAATCACGTCCACCTGCTGGGGGCCGACGGTGGTCTTCATGTAGACCTTATTGCGACGTACAAACAGGTCCGCCCCTTCCACCAGTTCGATACCCATCTGCCGGGCCAGGAAGGCGTGTTCAAAATAGGCACTGTTGAAACGACCGGGGGTTAGCACCACCACGGTGGGGTTGGGATTTAGCGACGCTGCGCGCAGTGTTTCGCCCAACAGGGCCGGGTAATGTTCAACCGGTGCTACCGGGGCCTTGGCAAACAGTTCTGGAAACAGGCGCATCATCATGCGCCGGTTTTCCAGCATGTAGGAGACACCGCTGGGGCAGCGGAGATTGTCCTCCAGCACGTAGAAGTCGCCGTCGTTGTGGCGGATCAAATCGATGCCGGCTATGTGGGAATACAGATTACGTGGCAGCTTGAGGTTTTGCATGCCGGGCTGGTACTGGGGATTGGCGAATACCTGCTCAGCACTGATGACACCGGCGCGAATAATCTCGAACTCGTGATAGATATCGAACAGGAAGCGGTTCAGCGCCTGCACCCGCTGGCGCAAACCAGCTTGCAGACGTTGCCAGTCGCTGGCGGAGATTACTCGTGGGATCAGATCAAACGGGATAAGCCGTTCGGCCCCCTGGTCTTCGCCATAGACGTTAAAGGTGATGCCCAGGCGTTGGAACAGCACGTCTGCCTCGCGGCGCTTCTCGGCCAACAGGGCTTCGTCGGATCGGATCAGCCAGTCCTCCAGCATCCTGCAGCTGGGTCGTACCCGATTATTCTGGTCGAACAGTTCGTCGTAGATACCCTCGGGTGGGGTTTGTATCAACATAACCATGACCCTCTCCTGAACACGCCGTCCACCGGATGTGGGCGGTCGGTATTCAGCCATTCCCATGATGTAAAGGAACAGCAAAAGGCAGGCCACTCTGGCGGCAAACCGTGGGTTTATCACCGGAACGGGTTATTTAAGCAAAGGCCAGACGGAGGGAAGTGTCAATAAAAAGCATTGCCAGCCGCCGGGAAAGGCGGCTGGCGGGCAAGGGTTATTCCAGGGACGTAGCGCCAATGCGGTGAATACTGACATCCGCACCGTTGAATTCCTCTTCTTCTGTGAGACGCAGGCCGGAGATGGCGTTAACAATGCCGTAGACGATCAGGCCGCCGACAAAAGCCACCACAACACCGGCAACCGAACCGATGATCTGCGACATCAGGCTGACCCCGCCCAGGCCCCCGAACGCTTCCTGGCCAAAGATGCCGGCGGCAATGGCACCCCATACACCGCACACACCGTGCAGGGGCCATACACCCAATACATCGTCCAGGCGCTCAATCTTGTCCTGGGCCCACTCAAACATGTACACGAAGATGGCGCCGGCGATGCCACCGGTAATCAGCGCACCGACCGGGTGCATCAGGTCCGAACCGGCGCACACCGCCACCAGGCCGGCGAGCGGTCCGTTGTGGATGAAGCCCGGGTCCTTGCGGCCGACCAGCATGGCCACCAGAACGCCACCCACCATGGCCATGAGACTGTTCACCGCCACCAGGCCGCTGATGCCATCCAGGGTCTGGGCGGACATCACGTTAAAGCCGAACCAGCCGACGGTGAGAATCCAGGCGCCCAGCGCCAGGAATGGAATGTTGGAGGGGGCAAACGCCACCACGCGGCCATTGCGGTAACGGCCTTTACGTGCGCCCAGCAGGAGCACGGCGGCCAGGGCGATCCAGCCGCCCACGGCGTGCACCACGACCGAGCCGGCAAAGTCGTGGAAGGCTGCACCAAACTGGTTCTCCAGCCAGGCCTGGAAGCCGTAGTTGCCGTTCCAGATCATGCCCTCGAAGAAGGGATATACAAATGCCACGATCAGCCCGGAGGCGATAAGCATGGGGTAGAACTTCGCACGCTCGGCGATACCGCCGGAGACGATGGCGGGAATGGCGGCGGCAAAGGTCATCAGGAAGAAGAACTTGACCAGGTCATAGCCATTTGCGGCCGTTAGCTCTGAAGCGCCGGCCATAAAGTGGCTGCCGTAGGCGATGTAGTAGCCAATGAAAAAATAGGCCACGGCGGAGATGCCGAAGTCGGTCATGATTTTTACCAGGGCATTCACCTGGTTCTTGTGGCGCACGGTGCCGACTTCCAGGAAGGCGAAGCCAGCATGCATGGCCAGTACCATGATGGCACCGATCAGAATGAACAGTGTGTTGGCGCTTTCGGTCAGGGTATGTACTGCACTCGTGATGTCCACGGGTTGGTTGCTCCTGATTTTTTGGTTTTATCCACCTGTCACGGGCGGGTTGTGCATTGATAGCGTGCACACCAAGCAAGGAGTGTTCCATTTTGAGGCAAATTCAGAGCGGGTAGTCGATTAGGTGATTTTCCGCTCTGAAATTGGGCGGGGTTGAGTTGAAGACGGGGTGTTTGCGCTCTTTAATGGTGCATTGATGGGCCGAGTGCACCAATATGGCCGTCTACCACAGTAATTCGTCCTGGTCGGAGTCGTCGGAACTGCGGGAATCCGGTGCAGCAGACACATCGGCTTCGGGGTTCATGAGTTCCCTTAACCGCATCTCCTGTTCCTCGATCGGTCCGGACAGATCGATAATGATTTCCACCCGGCGATTTTTGGCGCGGTTCTCCGAAGAGGTGTTTGGTACTCGTGGCTCGGTATAAGCGAGACCGGTGACCGCCAGCCGGGCAGGCTTCAGATTACCCTCGGCGAGGAGCGCATTGGCAACCGCTGCCGCCCGGGCGGCGGATAGATCCCAGTTGCTGTAGAACCGCTGCGTACGGATGGGAACATCGTCGGTATGGCCTTCGATGGTCAGCTTGCCGGGGATCTGCACCAGTATGTCGGCCATTTCCAGCAACAGACCTTCAAACTCCCAGGTCAGGTCCGCCGAACCGGAGGGGAACGCCCCCTTCTCCTCAACGCGAACAATGATTCTATGATTGTCCTGGATGAGGTTGACCCGGCCGTCTTCGATGGCTGTCTCAAGAACCGATCGAACCTGTTCCAGGGTCTTCTCGAGCTCTTCCTGGATGGCGGATTCCACAGCCACATCCGTAGGGCTTTTCAGGGTTTCCAGTTCGGGCTGCTCGTCGGTGGTTGTCTGTTTGACTTCGTTGACGACGGTGGGCTCGGGCGGTGCCGGAGAAAACTGATCGAAAATCGGGCTGGTGCCCATGGGTACCTCAAGGACGGGCACCTCGCGCTGCACACCAAACGCTTTCGACAGTTCACCAGCGATCTGTTTGAACTTCTGTGCGTCGATCTCGGAGAACGACAACAGCAGGACGAAAAAGCACATCAGCAGCGACATCAGGTCCGCGAATGTCACTACCCAGGCGGGAATGCCCGCTTTTTCCTCTTCTGGTAATTCGTCCATGGCTAAACGCCTGCGGTCTCGGCTTCTGAGTTTTTCTCACGTTCTTTCGGGGTCAGGTAACTCGACAGCATCTGTTCGATAATCCGCGGATTGGTGCCTTCCTTGATAGCAACCAGCGCATCAATATAGAGCGATTGCAGACGCGCTTCCTCAGTCATTCGCAGCGAGAGTTTGTCCGCGATGGGGGTGGCGATCATGGTGGCAATCATTGCGCCGTAGAGTGTGGTTAGCAGGGCAACCGCCATGGCAGGACCGATGGATTTCGGGTCTTCCATGTTGGACAGCATCTGCACCAGCCCGATCAGGGTTCCGATCATCCCCATGGCAGGGGCCACATCGGCCATTGCCGTAAAGACTTTTGCGCCAGACCGGTTGTGATCCAGCGTCAGTAGGCGCTCCTTGGACAGCAGGTGTTTGATGGTTTCAGCATCCTGGCCATCGACCAGCATCTGTATTCCCTGGCCGAGAAACGGCGAGCCAACTTCGCGCTCTTCCAGGCCGAGCATGCCTTGCTTGCGGGCAACATTGGCTACCTCAATCAGTTCATCAATGCTTTCACGGGTGTCCGGCAAACGGAATTTGAACGCTCGAGCGGCCACTTTGAAGGCGCTGAAAAACTGGTTGAAGCTGAATTTCGCCAGCACAACCAGCATGGTGCCACCGACCACAATCAGTATGGAGGGGGGATTGATAAAAACATCCGGCGACACGCCAAGAATGACGGCTGAGGCTATAAGCAGGATGGCCCCAACAAGGCCGATCAGGGTGGCAAAATCCACATTAGCTCCAAAGGGTTTTGTGATTCAGAGGGCTTTCGAAGATTAACGGTAGTCCACTATTGAATCAATCGCTATCCGTAAGCGTTTGTGTTTCTATTTTAAGATCTTTCCACGCTGCGTAACGAAGCAGGTCGGATTCCACCAGGGCCAGGCATGCGGCCACCACACCGGCGTCGTCCAGCAGGCCGAATCCCAGCAGCAGGTCCGGAATCAAATCCAGGGGATTGAGTACGTAAACAAGGGCACCGGCGATCGCCGCAATGCTTTTCCAGGGTACTTCGCGATAGTTGCCCTGCCAGTAGTCCCTGAGCATGGAAAACATCAGCCGGATGTCAGTGCTGAACCGGCTCAGTTTGCCACTGTTCCTGACTTTGTCCTCGATGGCCTGCTGGCGGTCGAGCAGGGCGCCCACATCTCTGCGGTGAACCTTGTCCGCCTCTTGATTCAACTGTTCGTTTGCCGTGCGCTTGCTAAAACCTGTCATCGGGCTATTCCTGTGTGGGATGGCCTTGCAGCTCCATGATCCATGAAGCCTGTGACAAAGCCAAGGATGTTTGCGAGGCGATTTCCGATCATGGTTATACTGGTGGTATGACCGATTTCGTGAAACAGAATCCCTCGTCCTTTCCCGATGCGCTGTTGTGCGAAGCGCGAGGTCTTGAGGTTTTGGCAGGCACTCTCAGGGCGGCCGGTGTCAGCGGATTGCGTGTGCCGGAGGTGAAAGCTGTCTCAGCCCACGAACTGGTGATTCCGAAGATCCACTCCGGCCCGGCGAGCGAGGAAGCCATGGCCGCGCTTGGCGAAGGCCTGGCGCAAATGCATGCGGTACGTCAGCCCGAGTACGGATTCGACGCCGACAACATGATTGGGATGTCACCCCAGAAGAACCGCCTGACGGACGATTGGGGGGCGTTTTTCCTGAGAGATCGACTGGGTGTGCAGGTAGGCATGATCCGCAATGACCATGTCCGGAAAGAGTTTGAAGCGGTGCTTGAGCGTCAGGGCGACGAGCTCGCCCGGTTTCTGAATGAGCATTGCGAACACCCAAGCCTGCTCCACGGCGACCTATGGTCCGGGAATGTCCTGTTCGACAGCGCCGGGCCCTGGCTCATTGATCCGGCGGTTTATTACGGTGACCGGGAGGCGGACATTGCCATGACAGAGCTGTTTGGTGGCTTCTCCTCGGCTTTTTATCGTGCCTATGACCGGGTCTACCCCAGAACGGATGTCTACGACACCAAGAGGGCCACCTACAACCTGTACCACACCCTCAATCACTACAACCTTTTCGGGGCATCCTATCTGAGCGCCTGTCGCCACAACCTTGACGTGGTGGCCTCGCTGTAAGCGTGGCCGCTACCACCAGGCCTTGTCCCACATTTCAGGATTGGCCCAGTTGTCGGGATTGTTCCAGGCGCGTTTGTGGTTGTAGCTGTCGATGTTGTAGGTGTAGAGCGTGAGTGGGCTGTCTTCGTCACCAAGCTCAGCCTGCCGGCGGAAGCCCAGCCCGATGAAGTCCGTAAACGACCAACCGGGGCAGTCTTTCACCACAACGGCAATCTGGTGGGTGCCGTAGTTGCGCAGTTGGCCCAGCAGTACTTGGCCCTCGTCGTGGTTCAGGTGTTCGAGCGTGTTGGTCACCAGGGCCAGGTCCTGGGTCTCGGGCAGAGGGAAGGCATCGTTGGGGGCGCTGGTATCCAGGGTGGTCATGGCCGACTCGCTGTGGTGCCGGCACCAGTGATCCCCAACCTCACCAGCGATCTCGCCGCAAACCACCAGTGTGGCCGGTTGGCAGGTATCGATAATGCGGGCCAGGGCCTGCTGCACAGTGGTCATGTTTGGTGTGTCCGTCTGGAATGGAACAACCAGTATCACACCCGCCTGTCGGCGGCATCAACCAGATGCACGCCGACAGCGTTCAGCAAGCAACAGCCTTAGAGCTCCTGAGCCGTTGGCCGCAGGATAATTTCGTTGATATCCACGTCCGCAGGCTGTTCGATGGCATAGACGATGGCCCGCGCCACCGCATCGGAATCAATCGCCACCTTGTAGAGTTCATCCGCTGCCTGTTTGGCGTTCGGGTCAGTGATGGTGCTGGTCAGCTCGGTGTCGATGGCGCCCGGTGAGATATTGGTGCTGCGGATCTCGTCGCCGGCTTCCATGCGCAAGCCTTCAGACAGCGCCTTCACCGCGTATTTCGTGGCACAGTACACAGCGGCGCCGGGGAACAGTTTGTGTCCGGCAACGGACGACAGGTTGATCACATGCCCGCTGTGTTGTTCCCGCATGGTCGGCAGCACAGCCGCGATGCCATACATCACGCCTTTAATGTTGACGTCCACCATCTGGTCCCACTCATCGACCTTCAGGGCGTCCAGCGGTGCCAGTGGCATCAGGCCGGCGTTATTGATCAGTACGTCGATCCGGCCGAAGGTTTCTTTCGCGGTGGCAGCCAGTGACTCCACCTGGTTTCGGTCAGTCACATCGGTAACCTTCCAGGTGACTTCAGCACCCTCGGCTTTCAGGTCTTCTGCCAGTTTGGACAGGCGGTCTTCGCGACGGGCTGCAAGCACCAGCCGGGCTCCTCGCGCTGCCAGGCGGCGGGCAGTTGCCTCACCCAGGCCACTGCTGGCGCCGGTGATAATCACGACTTTGCTATTGATTGGGTCGTTGGTATTGCTCATGGTTTGACTCCTTACTCGTGTGAAAGTGATGTTCAGACGCTGGGTTCAAGTTCCTTCAGCGTCGGGTAATCGGTATAGCCGCGCTCATCGCCGCCGTAGAAGGTGCTGTCATCCCATTTGTTCAGTTCCGCATGCTGGCGGAAACGCTCGGGCAAATCGGGGTTGGCGATAAATGGACGGCCAAAGGTCACCAGATCACAGCGGTCATTGCCGATCCGTTTGCGAGCTTCCTCAGCGGTGTAGGCGCCGTTGGCGATGTAAGTGCCGTGGAATCCAGCCTGGATGGCATCGATCACCGATTCCGGGCGGCCGTTCGCATGGTTGCCCTGGAACGAGTCTTCCACGACCTCGATGTAGCTGATGCCCAGGTCGTTCAGCCGCTTCGCGAATTCACCAAAGGTTTCGACCGGGTCCTCGTCGTACATGGCGTTGAAGCTGCCGGTCGGGCTGACCCGAACGCCGACATTGTCCTTGCCCCAGACGTCGATCACGGCCTCGATCACCATCAGTGGCAGGCGCATCCGGTTTTCAACGGAGCCGCCAAACTCATCACTGCGGTGGTTGCTGCCGCTCTTGAGAAACTGGTCCAGCAGGTATCCGTTGGCGGCGTGTACTTCAACGCCATCAAACCCGGCCGCTTTGGCGTTCAGCGCGCCCTGGCGATACTGCTCCACGATGTCCGCCATTTCGCCGGCTTCAAGAGCCCTGGGCTCGGGCACGTCCACCATGCCGGAGTCGGCGCTGATGAAGGTCTTGGCGCCCTCGGGTTTGATCGCCGATGGTGCTACAGGCTTGTTGCCATCCGGCTGCAGCGCCGTATGGGAAATTCGGCCAACGTGCCAGAGCTGCATGTGAATGCGTCCGCCCGCCATGTGCACCGCACTGGTGACCTTGCGCCAGCCTTCGATTTGCTCCTCCGAGTGGATGCCTGGCGTGAATGCATAGCCCTTACCCTGAGGTGACACCTGGGTTGCTTCGCTGATGATCAGTCCTGCACCGGCACGCTGCTGATAGTACTGCGCGTTCATGTCGTTCGGTACGTCTCCAGGTTGGCTGGAGCGCGAACGGGTCAGGGGAGACATCAGAACGCGGTTGGGCAGCGTCAGGGTGCCGAGATCGTGCGGTTGAAACAGTGCGTCGTTTACGTTGTTCATTGATCACTCTCCTTGAGGATTAACTGAGTGTAATTAGACCAGTCTACTAGTAATGACTGAAAAAAATGTGGGCGTTCAGTGAAGGCCAAGACATTGGCGGAAAAAGACCCGCACAAACCGCTCCATAGGCTCGGTAGACTTCAGAACCTTGGCTCTGAGGATGGCGCCTTCCCAGCCGGAAAGCAGAAAGCTGGCGACGTCGGCAGGATCAATGGATGCATCGATATCGCCGGCCTGGCGAGCCTCTTCAACACAACGCTCAAAGCGTTTTTCCCAACCCTGGAAAACGGTGTCCAGGCGCCTGCGGAAGGTTTCGTTCTGCCCGGCCAGTTCCTGGCCAAGATTGCCAATCAGGCAGCCCCGGGTGAATTCGCAGCTGGTCATGGTTTCCAGACCAGTGTCGAAGTAGGCCCTAAGGCGGTCCACCGCCGAGCGGGTGTGGTCGTTCAGAATCCGATCCAGCTTGGTGTCGTATTCCTGCGCAAAGGTGTCGATGACAGCCAACCCGAAATCGTTCTTGCTGCTAAAGTAATGGTAGAACGACCCTTTGGGTACACCGGCGGCGGTCAGCACGGCATTGATGCCCGTCGCGCCGAAGCCTTTTTGACCAATCAGGTCGGCGCCGGTGTGGATGATGTGATTGCGGGTGTCGTTCGATGTCATGGCTGGTATATTAGACCGGTCGTCTAGTAAGCGTCAAACCCGTAAAACCCGAGACATTTTATTCCGAACCACGTTCAAGGAGTCTGCCAGTGATTAAATCCCGTGCTGCGGTGGCGTTTGCCCCCAACAAACCGCTGGAAATTGTGGACGTTGACGTCGCCCCGCCCCAGAAAGGGGAAGTGCTGGTGCGTATCGTCGCCACCGGCGTCTGCCACACGGACGCCTACACGCTGTCCGGCGCCGATTCCGAAGGGAATTTTCCGGCCATCCTCGGCCACGAAGGCGGCGGCATTGTTGAGGCGGTTGGTGAAGGTGTCACCTCCGTCGAAGTGGGTGATCACGTGATCCCTCTTTATACCGCCGAATGTGGAACATGTAAGTTCTGTACGTCCGGCAAAACCAACCTGTGTGGTTCCGTGCGCGAAACCCAGGGCAAGGGAGTGATGCCGGACGGTACCTCCCGTTTCTCCTACAAGGGTGAGCCTGTCTATCACTACATGGGGTGCTCCACCTTCTCGGAATACACGGTATTGCCGGAAGTTTCCCTGGCGAAGATACCCAAGGATGCACCACTGGACAAAGTCTGCCTTCTGGGCTGTGGCGTCACTACCGGTATCGGCGCGGTGCTGAACACAGCGAAGGTGGAAGAAGGCGCGACGGTCGCTATCTTCGGTCTCGGCGGAATCGGCCTGGCGGCGATTATTGGCGCCACCATGGCCAAGGCCAGCCGCATCATCGCCATCGACATCAACCCCGGCAAGTTCGATATCGCCAGACAGCTGGGCGCCACGGACGTAGTGAACCCCAAGGACTACGACAAGCCGATTCAGGAAGTCATCGTTGAAATGACAGACGGCGGTGTGGACTACTCCTTTGAGTGTATCGGCAACGTCAACGTGATGCGCTCAGCCCTGGAGTGCTGTCATAAAGGCTGGGGTGAATCCATCATCATCGGCGTGGCCGGTGCCGGTGAGGAAATCAGCACCCGGCCGTTCCAGTTGGTCACCGGCCGGGTCTGGAAAGGCTCCGCGTTTGGTGGCGTGAAGGGCCGGACGGAGCTGCCAGGTTTTGTGGAAAAGGCCGAGAAAGGGGATATTCCGCTGGATGTGTTCATCACCCACAACATGACCCTGGAGGACATCAACGAGGCGTTTGAGTTGATGCATGAGGGGAAGAGTATTCGGTCGGTGATTCATTTCTGATAGGGCACAAAACCATTCTTAAAGTCCGGGCAGGGACGCCCGTATTCCAGATTTCTACGCATTTCGGTTAGCCCCTCCGCCCAGGTACCAGGTGTCGTACTAACAGCTGCTGGCGCCCCACATGGTAGCCAACCGCCTGGCCTGCTTCGACGGTATCCTGAAGCTGTTCGCTTGTCTTGATGGCCAGTTGATGGATGTCGTGAATTTCCTCGTTCAGTTGTGAAACGGTCTGGCTCTGTTGCTCACTGGCAGCCGCAATCTGCTGGTTCAGGCCGTCGCTTTCGGCAATGCCCGCCACAATATTACGGATTGCCTCTGCGGTGGCGGATACCTGCTCCACGCTCCTCTCGGACTGCTGTTTTCCCTGTGCGATGGATTCGACCACCCGGCGGGAGCCTTCCTGCAAGGCAGTGATCATTTGCTGGATTTCATTGGTGGATTCCTGGGTGCGCTTTGCCAGGGAACGAACTTCATCGGCAACCACCGCAAAACCGCGCCCACTTTCGCCGGCCCGGGCGGCCTCAATGGCGGCATTCAGGGCCAGCAAATTGGTCTGTTCAGCGATCGCGACGATCACATCCAGAATCCGGCCAATCGATTGGCTGTTCTGATCAAGTTCCTCCACGGTTTGGCTGGTTTCCTCGAGCTCACTCGCCAGGGCAAGAATACTGTCGCGCGCGGCGGCTGCAGAACGGGCGCTGTTTTCCCCGGAATCACGGTTTCGCGCACTGAGACCAGCAGCCTGCTGGGTATTCTCCGAAACTTCGCGAATGGTAGCGGTGAATTCCTCGATGGAGGTCGCCACGGAGGAGAGTGCTGATTGCTGCTGACCGCAGGCCTCGGAACCGCCTTGTAGCAGAGAGTTGGCCCGCAGGACATTGTCTTCGATCTGTCCGCCGCTGTCGCTGATACGTGCCACCATGACCTTCAGCCGGACTTCCACCAGCCGCATAGCTAGCTCAATCTGGCCCGCGACGCCGGCGTTTCCGGTGTAGACCAGTTGCTTGATGGGATGGCTGACAACAGCTCGACAACGCGTGAACAGCCGCGCCAGTGGGCGATTGAGTTGGTAGAAGAGGCCGAGGGAGAGTGTGCTGCCAAGAAGGAACAAGAGGACCGCCAGCGTTGGAGTGCCGAACATTCCAGCCATTGTGGCGGGGGCAAAACAGAGGCTGGCGACCAGCCACTGCAGGGTAGCAGGGGGCAGCCGTGGAATCCTGAGGGCAAGGGGCTGCCGGCCTTGGCTGCGGGCATGGTAAACCTGTTCGGTTCTCCGAATGGTGGCTTCATCGGGTAACCGGTAAATGGCCTGGTATTCCAACAGTGTTCCGTCCGTGTCGGTAATCGGGCTAACGAAGGCATCCAGCCACCAGTTGGTCCCATCTGCCCTACGGTTGCGGATCATGCCCATCCAGGATTCTCCGCGGCCAATGGTTTCCCACAGGTCGTTCAGCGGCGCTCCGGGCATGTCGGGGTGCCGCAGTTTGCTGAAAGACATGGCTTTCAGTTCCTGTTTCGAGAAGCCGCAGGTTCTGCAAAAGGCGTTGCTGGCGTAGGTAATGGCACCCTTGCTGTCAGTGAGTACCAGCAGTTGGTCGTCTTCGTGGAGGGCGTCGGGTAGGGGCTCATATCGGGACATAAATCTTATCCTCCGAAACCAAAAAGGGGCCCGCCAAAGCGGGCCCAAGGGCTAGCACCAGGCTTAGCTGCCGGTTGCGCGGAGATGCTGCACGTTGAACATATTGGGGGGGGACAGCTCGGGGTCGACCTGGCCCTTGAACTGGCCGGTGGTGCAGTGGCTGGCCTGCACGTCGATCATGCTGAAGCTGTCGTCAATGGATACACCGGTACCCTCGTTCTTGGGCAGGTGGTGGTCTGGATGGGCCTGTCCGATGGTGAAGGTTTTCCACAGGCTGCCCTTACGGTCATAGGCGACGGTGCGGGGAATGGTGAACGTCTGGGCGTCCATGTAGTGGATACGTTTCGACAGCGGATGGCTTTCATCCACCGGTTTCGCCTCCACTTCGTACACCTTTCTGAGCTGCCAGGTGATGTCCGGGAAACAGCCGCCCTTGCCACTGAAAGCCACCACCTGGTAACCATTGCTGTCGCTGTGGGTTTCTTCGTCCAGCTTCAGCTCGTTGTGGTTGTAGAACGGCATCAGCATGTAACGGGTGCCCTTATAGGTCCAGTCCATGTCGGAAATGCGGCCGTTGTAGCCCTCGAAGTCTTCGATCATCAGGTCCGAACCGAGAAAGGCATCGGTAACCTGGCCTGTGGCCAGGCGGCGCACGCGGCGCTGGAAGCCCAAATAGAGCCAGGAGTTATCACGTTTGAGGTCGTCGGCGGCCCGGTGAATCAGAAGTTGCGTATTGCGGACGTCCGCTGGGTCGAGTACCTGTACATAGATGGCGCGGAACAGGTCAGACGGGTTGGGCGTGATTTCCGGGGTGGGTTCCTGTATCACTCGGCCCTTGTAATTCAGGAAGTGGAAGTTGAATTTGATGGTCCGCTCCACCTTGGCTGATTCCATGTCCCGGTACTTCCAGTAGAACGGCATGATGGCGGCACTGTCGCCCCAGTTGTAGCCGTACTTGTAGTTCCAGGCCAGTTTTTCGCCGGCGCGGGGGTCATCCGCATCCGGCTCCTGCGGGAACGGGCGACCGGCTTTCCAGCCGTTAATTTCCCCGACCTGCTCACCCAGGGAAACCTCACCCAGGGCGTTGCGGGTTGCGTCCACATAGGCAGGGTGCAGGTCGAAGGACGTGGTCTTTCCCACGGCAATGGATGTCCAGCCGTTCTCGATGAAGGTATAGAAGGCCGGATCGATCACGTCCTTGAACTGTGCCACGTTGGATTCGTCGATGGTCATGCCGGCGCTAAGCCCTTCGTGGCTTGGCATTTGATCCTTGTATGGATGGAACGATTCGTTGATGACCTTGTCACTGGCAAAGGCGCCAGCGGAGAAGGCGCCCGCCGTAAGACCGATCACCAGGCCATTAAACACGGATTTTCGGAATGCTCGTTTCATGATGTTTCCTCTATATCAGAAGCTGTAACGCATGGTCAGTTGAAGCTCGTCTTCTTCCTGAGCCATTCCAATGGGGCCAGATTGGAAGCGGCCCAGCGGCTCGTATCCACCCAGGCCGGCAGACTCCCCGGCCGGTTGCCCCGGATAGGTGGCGGTGAACGGATCCCAGGGGTTGCAGCTACGGCAGTCATCGAATTTGCGCGCGCCGGTACCCACCTTGATGTTTGCACCGGCCGTGACACGGAAGTTGTCACTGACCAGCCACTCAACAGACGGCGCGATCGCGGTTGCCCCGGCTCGGAAATCATGTGCGGTGATGATCTGCGGGCTGAGGCGGCCATTCATGTAGAAGCCTTTGATCAGCAGGGTGCCTGTCCAGTTTTCTTTCCAGTCGGGAATACCGGCTTCACCAAACCGACGCTGCTCGCGCTCGTGATCCAGGATGTGCTGACCGAATACCTGGCCGGAGAACAGGAATGCCTGGTGTTCGTTCAGGAGGGGAATGAAGATGTTCTTGTCAGCGCCGACCACGTAGCGAACCACGTCGCTCTCGGAGTAGAGATCTTCCTCCAGCGTATTGGCGAATTCCTCGCCGGTGGTATAGGCCGCTTCAAGCCTGAGGACGGTATCAACACTCTGGGCGTAATAATCCAGGGAGCCACCGAACAGGTTGACCCTCGGGAAGTGGATATCGAAGGCAATCAGGCTTGGCCATATACCGGTTTCACCGGTAAAGCCGTTTTGTGCGGGAATACCGCCCCGAAGAGAGGGCAGTTGGGAGCGATAGGTCAGGGCGTTGAGCGAGAAGCCCAGATCACCATAAACGCCTTCCATCTTGAGGCCGACCTGGGTATTCGCCAGGCTCCAGCTTGGCATGTGCGCTTCGCGGATACCGATCTGGCCGGGGCCGAAATCCGTTGCCGCTTCGCCGCCTGCGAAGTTGGCCACTGTGCCACCATTTTCCCAGAGGCTGTTCATGCCGCGGAAGAAGCAGCCGGCATCGAGAATAACGTTGGGCTGACCGCACTGGCCGATATCGTGCGGGCGGAACTTGTCGAAGTTCCATACCAGCTGGAAATTAAGGTCGTCGAAGGCGAGGCCATCGAACACCTCGGTTGGCCCCATGCGGTAGTCGGTCCGGAGTATCCACATGGGAATCCGGATGTCTTCCAGTTCGTCGTAGATATTGTTGCGGGAGTAATCCACCGGGTTGATCACATCCAACACCCGAAAAAGGTCGGTACGTCCCCAGATGACTTGCTGCTTGCCCAATCGGGTGCTGAGGATATTACCGTTCGAGAAGTTGTAATCGAAATCCACGTAGAGTTCGCGGATGAAATCGGCGCGGTCGTTGAACTCCTGGAATCGCATGTCGTTGGTGTCTTTGTCCAAATAACCGTCGATACACCCTCGTTCGTCCTCGTCACAGGGGCGAACCGGCACGCCGAAGGCTACACCGCCGTCGGTATCATGCAGGTTTTCACCCAACACGATCATGCCTTCGTTGGGGTTGTTCGCTTCACTGAAGGAGTTCGGCAGCTTCAGGCCGCCACCGTGGGGCACGGTGGCGTTGGGTCCCGCTGCCCGGTTTTCCAGGCGGACCGGTCCACCGGCATTGCGGCCGTATTCGTCATCATTAAGGTCGTAAACACCGTCATAGCTACCACGGAGCGTGGCGTTGACGGAGACATTACTGAAAATGCCGACATCTCCAGCCCGTTTCTCTGCTTCCAGCTGTAGTGTGTTGCGGAATTTTGAAAGCCCTACGCCATCCCGGCCGTAGGTTGCATTCTCGTAGAAGCCGTTTACCCGGGTATCTTCCTGGGCGACGGCGGAGTTGATTGGTAACAGCGCCAGGCCGGCACTTCCCGCAAGGGTATAGCACCAGAGCCTCAGGCCTTTTATTGTTGTTTGCATGGCATGTCCTCGTTACAGGTTTTAGTGGAGTGTCCTACCGGGCTCAGGCCCGGTACGGCTCTCCCGGCACGAACCCATCCTCTTGTTCCCGTGGGGAACCGGACGATGGAGATGGTGTTGGTGGATGACGATCAGCATGGAGAATGCCGTCTTCGTCGGCGTAAACATCGGTAACAAAGCGAGGCTTGAAGACCAGTACCCAGGAAGGCACCAGAAGCATGGCCGCGATGCCGTTGATCACGATCATGACGCACAGCAGCAATGCTGCATCAGACTGGAATCGGAGGTCTGAGAAAATGACCCACATGATGATGCCCGCCATCAACGTCAGCGCGGTGAAACTGATGGCCATGCCGGTGGTGGATATGGCTCGCCTGACGGCGTCCCTCAGGTTGCCAAGTCGGGCCATTTCTTCCCGTATCCGGTCCATCATGTAGATGGAATAATCGATGCCGACGCCGATACCCACGGCAATCACCGGCACGGTATTGATGTCGATATTGAGCGCATTAAAGCCCATATAGGCGTAGGTGAGAGTGGTTGCGAAAATCATCGCCAACAGCATCATCAGCCCGGCGTGTAATGAGGTGTAGAACAGCATGACAAAGGCAAAGATCAGCAGGAAAACCAGTGGCAGAACAATGACATTGGTCTCGAAGGCTGATTCGTTCATTGCGGCGGCAACACCAAGGGTTCCCCCCGCGAGTTTGATGGTCAGGCCCTCAACGCTGTCACCGTTCTCCGCGATCCATTCCTTGGCCATGTGAATGGCACGGCGGATGGTCTCGCCCTGGCGGTCCTTGTAATAGAACACCAAGTTGGCAACGCGGTCGTCGGTGTCGTTGAATTCATCAAGGGCCCCGGGAATCGGGCTGGAGGCCATGTAGGTAAACATCAGCCCGCCGACATAGCCCGCATCGTGAGGAATCTGGTACCAACGGGGGTCGTCGTTGTGCATCAGGCGGTTAACTTGCTTAACGAGGTCGGGCAGGCCTTTGCTGCCGCCCACTTCCGGGTCCTTCAGCATGTGGGATTGCAGATCAGAAAGGGCAGCCAGTACCTCCGGACGTTTCAGGCCCCCTTTCTCTTCGGTTTCCGCCACGATGTAGAGCTCCTCGGAGCCCGGGAAGCGCTCATTCACCACGCGGGAAGAAACGTTGTAGTCGTGGTCGGGATACAGGATGGGAGAGCCTGGCTCCGAGTCGCCAATCTGCACGTTGGACGCCGCTAATAGTCCTGCGGCCATCGCCAGTGCCGCGACACTCAGCACCACTTTCGCCGCGCCTGGCCGTGCAACCGTGCGTGAGCAACTGGCGCCGATATGGCGCAGGGCGGTTTCGCGCAGGTTCGGGTCTTTGGGCGTTGGCAGAATGGATAACAGAAGTGGCACGCCGATCAGCACCGTGAACACAACAGTGATCGCCCAAAGGGAAGCATAGATGCCCAGATGGGTATTCAACGGAATGGACCCGATGGCAATGAGCGACAGGCCAATAGCATCCGACACAACACCCAGGGAACCAGGGCGGAAAAGACTGTCAAAGGTCGCTTTTGCGGCTTTGGGGCCACTACCCAGTTCGCGGGTTTCCGCATAGTAGCGTTCAACGAGCTGTACGCCATGGCTCATCGCCCTGGCTGCAATCAAAAAGGGGATCACCAGCCCGAGCGGATCCAGGTTGTAACCGAGCAGGCTGATGATCCCAAGCCCCCAGATCGTGGAGACCAAAACGCCGCCCAGGGGGATCAGCACACCGTAGGCCTTGCGGAAATGGAAAACGAGTAAGGCCAGCATGGTGATTACGGTGAAAATAAAGATCTGGAGGATCTGCTCCATGTACGTGTAGGCCCACCCCACCAGGACTGGCTGTCCCGTGGCGTAGATCCTGACTCCCGCGCTTTCCTCCGCTTCACGCAGCTGTTGTAACTGTGCAAACGTCTTTTCGTAATCCAGCTTGCCTTCAATCAGTTGCGCCTTGACCAGGGCCATTTTCATATCTGGAGACACAAGGGGGCCGTACACCCGTGGGTTGGCCGCCACATCGGCTTTCATGGCAGCCAGTGCTTCCCGTGAGTACTCGCCGGAGGTGGAGTCGTAGTAGGGTTCCGAGTTGATGCTGCCGACTTCCGTAAGCCAGATTTTGCGGGAATTCCGGTGAGTCACGCTGGACACAAGGTTGTGGTTAACCCCGGGCAGGTTGTCCACGGCCTGGGTGATTCGGTCGATCTTGGCGAGATTCTCGTTGGTAAAAATGTCGCCATCTTCGAATTCGACACCCACCGTAAGAACGTTGGCGCCGCCAAAGCTGTCCTTGATGCTGTTGTGCAGTTCGATATAGGGATGTTGCTGCGGCAGCAGGTCGGCGAAGTCGGTGTAGATTTTCAGCCCGGGGATACGCAGGGCGAACGCCAGCGTGAGGATGGCGATCACGCTCAATACCTTGCGCGGGTTGTTGAAGATCCATAGCTCCAGCGAATGCAGGAGATGGGTGAATCGATGCAGTCCAGGCATGGCGGAGTTCCTCAGTCAGTGCTGGCCGAGTGGGCCACGGGAGTTTCAAGGTTCAGCAGCAGGCCACGGCCACCAGCGGCGAGTAGTCGGTGGTCGGGGAGAATCAGGCCGGTACGCAAATACAGGGGTTGGTCGGACGCGGAGATCTTCTGCCAGGATCGCCCCGTCTGCTGCAATACGGTGGCGTTATCCGCCAGGGCGTATAACCCTGAAGGGCCGGCAACGAAACCGAATATCGGGGCGTTGATGCCGGTGGGGGATTTCTCCCAGTTCTCTCCGCCGTCGGCGGTGTGGTAGATGAAACCGTTCAGGCCGCCAACCCAACCTTCATTGTCTGAACGGAAATAGCTGGAATGGGCGTAAAACTCATCCGGAAGGTAGCCGGCATAGTCCCAGTTCTCTCCGCCGTCCGTGGTTTTGAGTACCAGGCCATACTCACCGGTTATGAAAGCATGGTCGGCATCGATGAACTGGAGGTTGTTGAGGATGGCGTCTTCGTTGAGTGAAGTCTCAGTCCAGGTCTCACCCTGGTCAGCGCTGCCCTGAATAGTGGTGAAAGCACCTGCTGCCCACCAGTTGCCGTCCGGAGCGCAAGCGGCGGTCATCATCTGTTCCTGGCTGGGCAGGGAATGCGCCGTCCAGTTATCTCCGCTGGTATCGCCATGCCAGATTTCGTTGTTGAACGTCAGCGCAATAAAGCTGTTGTCCGGGCATACGTCCAACGCAAGGAAGCTTTCCGACGTTGGCGTCTGCCGTTTCCAGCTTTCTCCGTTGTCTGAGCTGACCAACACAACACCGTTGTTGCCAGTCAGCACGATAACCTCGTCATTGCGAGCAATGGCTTGATAGAAATCGGTCCGTTTAACGGCCTGTCCCGACTGATCTCGAACCGCGTCAAGATCCAGGGGCGCTTCGCAACCCGTTAACAGAACCGAAAACAATCCGACCAGCGATACGGCTGCGCCGGTAGTGCGCCATTTGCGCAGGGGGGCATTTCGCATTTTATGTCACCGTCTTTGTTTTTGTGGATAACGCGACTGACGGTGATTTAGCAACGCGTGTGCCATGCACGTTTTCGCGCTGTTAACTGTCTGTATTTAATGGTGAAGGTGACGGTTTTAGAGAGCTTTAGGGAAGTTTGGTGGGGCAGTTAATAGGATTGAGATTTATCAAATGATGAAACGGGTGGGGCGTTTGTTGATATCGTCAAACCAGAAAACGAACCGTGGACATCCCTGTCATGGCGCGACGGTTGTGGTTCAGCTTTCGGCGAGAATGCCGGATTTCTTGAGCCGGTAGGCGAGAGCGGGGCGGCTCAGACCAAGGATACGCGCTGCGCCGGAAACGTTCTGGTTGGCCTCTTCCATGGCACGCCGCATCAGCGTTTCCTCGACATCGTCCAGGCCGATGCCATTGCCCAGTATCTGGCTGGCCCAGTCGCCCCTGGACGTTTCAGATGTCTTTTCAACAAGTTGTCCGTGGCTGTCGACAATACCCTGGGGCTGGCTAGGTTGCGGCTCGGGAACACCTGCAAACAGGGATTCGCGGCTGATGGACTCATTGTTGTCGGTCAGGATGACGCCACGCTCGATAACGTTTTCAAGCTCCCGGATATTTCCCGGCCAATGGTAGTGCAGGCAGAGTTCAAGGGCCTTGTCGGAGAGCCCGAGCGTGCGCTTGTTATACTCAGAGTGGAATTTATTGAGGAAATGTTCGGCCAGCAGCGGCAGGTCTTCCAGCCGTTCCCTGAGCGGCGGAATTTTCACGGGGAAGACATTGAGGCGATAAAACAGATCAGAGCGGAAACGGCCCTCTTCCACGGCTTTTTCAAGGCTTTCGTTGGTAGCCGCAATAACCCGGACATCGACCGCCCGTGTGCGGTTGTCACCCACGCGCTCCAACTCCCCTTCCTGCAGCACCCTCAGCAGTGTGGCCTGAGCCCGGGGCGTGAGCTCAACCACCTCGTCGAGAAAAATGGTGCCGGTGTTGGCTCGTTCAAACCGGCCCGGCCGGGACTGGTTGGCACCGGTGTAGGCGCCTTTTTCCACGCCAAACAGTTCCGCTTCGATCAGGTCCGGGGGAATAGCGGCGCAATTGACCGCGATAAAGGGTTGTTCGGCTCGTTCACTGCGAAGGTGAACGCTGCGGGCAATCACTTCCTTGCCTACGCCGGTTTCGCCTAGCAATAAGACCGACACTTTACCCAGAGCGGCCTTGTCGATCATCTTGCAGACCTTGTTGTAGGAGGCGGACTGGCCTATGCCGTAATACTGCCCCTCCTGCTTTTCGAGGCTGCTGCGTAAAGAACTGACTTGGCTCTGGAGGTCATACAGTTCTTCCATGATGGTGTCTGCCTTGAAGTATTGGGCAAATTCGGCGGCGTCCTCCCATTCCTCGGCAGGCTTGCCCACGATCATGCATTTTTCGTCACCACAGCCACGGCAGCTGACCTCGCGAAAGATGATTTCCCGGCCCATAAACGAGGAGGTGTAGGCGCAGGCGTATCCAAGCAGTGACCAGCAGACCGGTTCATCCATCTGCCCAAGTTCTGTCTGGCAGATATCCACTTCAAACGAATCAACCCATTCCAGCTCGCCATAGAAGCTGCCGGAGTCGTGATCAATGTCGATCTCCATGGGAACGACTTTGACCATGCCCTTGAGTGAATGCAGTTGGGGGCCAGCGAGAAAGATGTCGAGTTCACTGCAGTGCGGGCGAAGCTTCCGGGCCAGTTCGGCGTCTTTCAGTCCGGACTGGTATCCCAGGCGCAGGAGAAAGCCCTTCGCGCGCTCAATACCCATGGTATTCACCATTTCGCGACGAAAGGCGGCCATGGCACTGACTTGCATCAGTAGCATGCGTTGCTCGCCAAACCAGATTTTGCCTTCCGTGCTCTGGAACCGGATCTGCTCCGTAAGATCCTGAAAATCCACATACTGCAATTGTGGTTTGTAGGTAATAGCCATACTCAGGAGCCCCGTTTGTAATTGTATGGGGTCGCGTCCTGGAAAGGTCGTCCAGCGCGAAGGCAGCCGAACGCCGCCTTTTTCATATAACACCCTATCCTTGTCACAAATCAATCAAATGATGAAATTTCAGGCGAAAGTCACGGTTGGCTGCTGATCTGAGCATTTGCTCAGATCACGATTTCATGTTGATCAAATGATGAAAAATTCGTCTGGCTTCCTGATCTCACCCTTCGATAATCCACTCTGTATCAGCGCCCGCCTTTCTATATAAAGCCTTTTAAAACAGAAGTCTGGGTTTTTATTGACGGCAGGTTTCGATGCTTGGCACAGCGGTTGCTCCAGCTGTGGCAACCCATAACAAACACAAGGGTGTCAACGATGACTGAGCATGCAAAAAGCTTCGACGAGCTGACCCGCTACATCCGGGTCCGAAGTGGGCCAGAGGACAGATTCGTAGAGTTCGATTTTGCCATCGGACATCCCGAACTGTTTGTTGAGCTTGTCCTTCCCCGCGAAGCGTTCGAAATCTTCTGCAAGCACAACAATGTCGTTCACATGGATTCCGACATGATCCGCGAGATTGATGCGGACATGGTCAAGTGGCGCTTCGGCGAGAAGGGTCACCGCTGAACGTCACCAAATCGATCATCCACTCAAAACAACAAACGGTAAGTTGATATGAGCATTGAGATCAAAACCAATTCGGTGGAACCCATCCGCCAGACATACGGGCACATCGCCCGTCGCTTCGGCGACAAGCCGGCCTCCCGCTACCAGGAAGCCAGCTATGACCTGGAAGCCAAAACCAACTTTCACTACCGCCCGCTGTGGGATTCAAAGCACACGCTGAACGACCCCACACGCACGTCGATCCGCATGGAAGACTGGTACGCCGTCACCGATCCCCGCCAGTTCTACTACGGCGCCTATGTTGGTAACCGGGCCAAGATGCAGGAGGCCGCGGAGACCAGCTTCGGGTTCTGCGAAAAGCGCAATCTGCTGACCCGACTTCCCGAAGCCACTCAGAAGCAGATCCTGAGGTTGCTGGTGCCTCTGCGCCACGTGGAGCTGGGTGCCAACATGAACAACAGCAAGATCGCGGGCGATGTTAACGCCACGACGGTCTCGCAGATGCACATATATACCGCCATGGATCGCCTGGGCATTGGCCAGTACCTGTCTCGAATTGCCCTGATGCTGGATGGCAGTACCGGTGCAGCACTGGACGAATCCAAGTGCTACTGGATGGATGACGAGCTGTGGCAGCCAATGCGCAAGCTGGTGGAAGACACCCTGGTGGTGGATGACTGGTTCGAGTTGACGCTGGTCCAGAACGTGCTGGTGGATGGCCTGCTGTTTCCCCTGGTGTACGAGAGGATGGACCAGTGGCTGGGCGAGCAGGATGCCGAAGATGTTTCCATGCTCACCGAATTCATGCGGGACTGGTACAAGGAATCCCTGCGCTGGACCAACGCCATGATCAAGGTTGTGGCAGCGGAAAGCGATGCCAACCGCGAACAGCTCCAGGCCTGGATCGATCAGTGGGAACCTCAGGTGTACAGCGCACTCAAGCCCCTGGCCGAGGCCAGCACCGGCATTGAGGCCCTGGATGAAACCCGGGCTCAACTCTCCACCCGTCTCAAGAAATTCCAGCTGCAGAGCCAGGGAGTATCCGCATGAGCCAGCTCGTATTTATTGCCTTTCAGGACAACGACAACGCCCGCTACCTGGTGGAAGCCATCGCCGAAGACAATCCGGAAGCGGAAGTTCAGCACCAGCCGGCAATGATCCGGATCCAGGCCGAGAAGCGCCTGGTGATCAACCGGGAAACGATGGAAGAGAAGCTCGGTCGCGAATGGGATGTTCAGGAAATGCTCATCGACGTGATCAGTATCGGCGGCAATGTCGACGAAGACGACGACCACTTCATTCTTCAGTGGACCTAATTGGGAGACTTATCATGGCTGTTAAAAACAAGAAGCTGAATCTCAAGGACAAGTACCAGTACCTGACCCGGGACATGGCCTGGGAACCAACCTATCAAAAGAAGAAGGACATTTTCCCGGACGAGGACTTTGAAGGTATCAAGATTACCGATTGGTCCCAATGGGAAGATCCGTTCCGTCTGACCATGGACGCCTACTGGAAGTACCAGGCTGAAAAAGAGAAAAAGCTGTACGCCATTTTCGATGCCTTTGCCCAGAACAACGGCCACCAGAACATCTCGGACGCCCGTTATGTGAATGCGCTGAAACTGTTCCTGACCGGTGTGTCGCCCCTGGAACACGCGGCTTTCCAGGGCTACGCCAAAGTGGGTCGCCAGTTCAGTGGGGCCGGGGCGCGTGTTGCCTGTCAGATGCAGGCGATTGATGAGCTGCGCCACTCCCAGACCCAGCAGCATGCGATGAGCCATTACAACAAGCATTTTAATGGCCTGCACGATGCGGCTTACATGCACGACCGGGTGTGGTTCCTGTCGGTGCCCAAGTCGTTCTTCGATGATGCCCGTTCGGCCGGTCCGTTCGAGTTCCTGACCGCGATCTCGTTCTCCTTCGAGTATGTGCTGACTAACCTTTTGTTCGTGCCGTTCATGTCCGGCGCTGCCTACAACGGCGACATGGCCACCGTCACCTTCGGTTTCTCGGCGCAGTCCGACGAAGCGCGGCACATGACCCTGGGTCTTGAGGTGATCAAGTTCATCCTCGAGCAGCACGAGGACAACGTGCCCATCGTCCAGCGCTGGATCGACAAATGGTTCTGGCGCGGTTTCCGCCTGCTGAGCCTGGTCAGCATGATGATGGACTACATGCTGCCGAACAAGGTCATGTCCTGGTCGGAAGCCTGGGAAGTGTATTACGAGCAAAACGGCGGCGCCCTGTTCAAAGACCTTGAGCGCTACGGCATCCGCCCGCCCAAATATCAGGATGTGGCCAACGATGCCAAGCACCACATCAGCCATCAGCTATGGGGCACGTTCTACCAGTACAGTCAGGCCACCAACTTCCATACCTGGATTCCCGGCAAGGAAGAAATGGACTGGATGTCCGAGAAGTACCCGGAGACTTTCGACAAGTACTACCGCCCGCGCTACGAGCATTGGGCCAAAGAGCATGCTGAAGGCCGCCGCTTCTACAACAACACCCTGCCGCAACTGTGCCAGGTATGCCAGGTGCCGACGCTGTTTACCGAGATGGGCGAGCCCACCAAGCTCAGCCACCGCCAGATGAACTACGAAGGTGAGCGTTACCACTTCTGCTCGGAAGCCTGCTGCGACATCTTCAAGCACGAGCCGGAGAAGTACGTTCAGGCGTGGTTGCCGGTACACCAGATCTACCAGGGCAACTGTGAAGGCGGCGACGTCGAGACGGTGGTTCAGAAGTACTACCACATCAATATTGGCGAGGACAATTTCGAGTATGTCGGCTCGCCGGACCACAAACGCTGGTTGTCCATCAAGGGCAAGTCGTCTGATGACAAGGCTGAAGGGTCCAAGCAGGACGCGGCCTGATACGGAGATTACCCGGTGTCATCTGACGCCGGGTGATTCGCCCGCAAAAAACAACAAGGTGACCACCATGAGTGTTAACGCTTTATACGACTACAAGTTTGAACCACGGGATAAGGTCGAGAACTTCAACGGCATGCAGTTGCTGTATGTGCTCTGGCCGAATCATCTGATGTTCTGTGCTCCGTTTGCCCTGCTGGTGCAACCGGACATGACCTTCGGAGCCATGGTTGAAGAGATCCTGAAACCGGCCACGGCATCCCATCCGGATGCAGCGAACGCTGACTTCCTGGCGGCGCAGTGGCTGCTGAATGATGAACCGTTTACGCCGGATGCAGATGCCAGCCTTATAGACAACGGCATCGATCACAAGAGCATGCTGACGGTAACCACGCCGGGCCTTAACGGCCTTGCCGGCGCCGGATTCTGAGGGTAGCGCTATGAGTCACACCGTTACTATCGAACCCATTGGTGAGCAGATCGAGGTCGAGGATGGCCAGACCATCCTTGCCGCCGCCCTGCGCCAGGGTGTCTGGCTGCCTTTTGCCTGCGGCCATGGCACCTGTGCCACCTGCAAGGTCCAGGTCATCGAGGGCGATGTTGAAATCGGCGATGCCTCGCCGTTTGCCCTGATGGATGTGGAACGGGACGAAGGCAAGGTGCTGGCCTGCTGTGCCACAGTTGAAAGCGACGTCACCATCGAGGCGGATATCGATGTCGACGAAGACTTCGAGGGCTATCCGGTGGAGGACTACACCGCAACCGTCACAGACATCGTCGAGTTGTCTCCAACCATCAAGGGCATCCATCTGAAGCTGGACCGCCAGATGACCTTCCAGGCCGGCCAGTACATCAATATCGAACTGCCCGGTGTGGATGGCGCGAGGGCGTTCTCCCTGGCCAATCCGCCGAGCAAGGCGGGTGAGGTAGAGCTTCATGTGCGACTGGTCGAGGGGGGTGCCGCAACCACCTACATTCACCAGCAACTGAACGTGGGTGAGCAACTGCATCTGTCAGGTCCATACGGCCAGTTCTTCGTGCGCAGTTCGCAGCCCGGCAACCTGATTTTCATTGCCGGCGGCTCCGGTCTCTCCAGCCCGCAATCCATGATCATTGACCTGCTGGAGCAGGGCGACGACCGCCAGATCACCCTGTTCCAGGGCGCCCGTAACCTTGCCGAGCTCTACAACCGCGAGCTGTTCGAAGGCCTGGCCCGGGACAACGACAACTTCACCTACGTACCGGCGCTGAGCCAGGCGGACGAAGACGGTGAGTGGTCTGGATTCAGGGGCTATGTACACGATGCGGCCAGGGAACACTTCGGTGGTCGTTTTGCCGAGCACAAGGCCTATCTGTGCGGGCCGCCGCCGATGATCGATGCCGCGATTACCGCATTGATGCAGGGCCGGTTGTTTGAGCGGGACATCTTCATGGAGAAGTTCCTGACAGCGGCAGACGGCGCGGAAGAAACCCAGCGCTCGGCCCTGTTCAAGAAGATCTGACCGGAGGTGAAGCATGGCTCAGGTCTATCGGATTACCGAGCAGTGCAGCGGCAAGTCCTTTGAGTGCGAGGCAGGCCAGAGTGTGCTCAAGGCCATGGAACAACGGGGCATGAAGTGCGTGCCCGTGGGCTGCCGGGGCGGTGGCTGTGGCTACTGCAAGATCCAGGTTCTGGCAGGAGAGTTCGAGTGCGGAAAGATGAGCAAGGTCCATGTTCCGCCGGAAGCCCTGAAAAAAAGGGAGGTCCTGGCCTGCCGGGTGTATCCCCTGACTGATTTGACCATCGAGTGCCGGCCGCCATCGCAGCCCGGTCTCGCAAGCAAGCAGACAAAAACAACAGCGTTGAGGTAACTGTCATGAAAAAAGGTGTAATGCGTCCCGGCCACGTCCAGATCCGTGTTCTCGATATGGATGAAGCCGTCAAACACTACACGGACCTGATGGGTCTTATCGAAACCGACCGCGACGACCAGGGCCGTGTGTATCTCAAAGCCTGGACCGAAGTGGACAAGTTTTCCGTGGTACTTCGCGAGGCGGACGAGCCTGGCTGTGACTTTATGGGCTTTAAGGTTGTGGACGAAGCCGCTCTGGTTCAATTGGAGAAAGACCTGGTGGACTTCGGCGTTGATGTTGAGCAGGTTCCCGAAGGTGATCTGAAAGACTGTGGCCGCCGGGTTCGTTTTACCGTGCCTTCCGGTCACGCCTTCGAACTCTATGCCGACAAGCTCTACACCGGCAAATGGGGCATCAATAACGTTAACCCTGAAGCATGGCCCCGTGGCCTGGACGGTATGAAGGCCGTTCGGTTTGATCACTGTCTGTTTTACGGGCCTGAACTGGCGGCGGTGTACGACATCTTCGTGAACGTGCTCGGGTTCCATCTCGCAGAGCAGGTTCTGGATGGCGACGGCACTCGTATTGCCCAGTTCCTGACCGTGTCCATGAAGGAGCACGACATTGCCTTCATTCACCACGAGGAGAAGGGCAAGTTCCACCACGCCTCTTTCTTCCTGGAGACTTGGGAAGACGTACTGCGCGCCGCGGACCTGATCTCCATGACTGATACCTCCATCGATATCGGCCCGACTCGTCACGGCCTGACCCACGGCAAGACTATCTACTTCTTCGACCCGTCCGGTAACCGTAATGAGGTGTTCTGTGGTGGTGACTACATCTACCCGGATCACAAACCGGTGACTTGGCAGGCCGAGCAGTTGGGTAAGGCCATCTTCTACCACGACCGGGTACTGAACGAACGGTTCCTGACGGTTCTGACCTGATTGATATCCGACTCAACAGGGCTAATTTAACAGGATAGGCAGCAATGAAAGACATCAAGCACTACATCAATGGGCAGTATGTTGGCTCGGCCAGCGGCAAGTTGTTCGACAACGTCAACCCGGCCAACGGCAAGGTGATCAGCAAAGTTCACGAAGCCGGACGTGACGAGGTGGACGCCGCAGTCAAAGCCGCGAAAGCGGCCCTGCGCGGCCCCTGGGGCAAGATGACACTGGAGGAACGCACCGGCATCCTGCACAAGGTGGCTGACGGCATCAACGCACGGTTTGACGAGTTCCTGGAAGCGGAATGCCTGGATACCGGCAAGCCCAAATCCCTGGCGAGCCACATCGACATTCCCCGGGGCGCGGCCAACTTCAAGGTGTTCGCGGACATGATCAAGAACGTGCCCACGGAATCCTTCGAAATGCCCACGCCGGACGGTACCGGCGCGCTGAACTACGCCGTACGCCGCCCCAAGGGCGTGATCGGGGTGATCAGCCCGTGGAACCTGCCATTGCTGCTGATGACCTGGAAAGTCGGGCCTGCTCTGGCCTGTGGCAACACCGTGGTGGTCAAACCCTCCGAGGAAACCCCCACCACCACCGCCCTGCTGGGCGAAGTGATGAAAGACGCCGGCGTACCGGACGGGGTGTTCAACGTGGTTCACGGCTTCGGTGGGGATTCAGCCGGCGCTTTCCTCACCGAGCATCCGCTAGTGGATGGTTTCACCTTTACCGGCGAAACCGGCACCGGCGAAGTCATCATGAAGGCAGCCGCGAAGGGCATCCGGGATATCTCCCTGGAGCTGGGTGGCAAGAACGCCGGCCTGGTGTTCGCCGACTGCGACATGGACAAGGCCATCGAGGGCACCATGCGCTCAGCCTTCGCCAACTGTGGCCAGGTTTGCCTTGGCACTGAGCGGGTTTATGTAGAACGTTCCATCTTCGACGAGTTCGTTGGCCGACTGAAAGAAGCCGCGGAAGGCATGAAGATTGGTCCGCCGGATGATGCCGAGGCGGATATGGGTCCGCTGGTCAGCCTCAAACACCGGGAGAAGGTTCTGTCCTATTACCAGAAAGCCGTTGATGACGGTGCCACGGTGGTGACCGGTGGTGGTGTTCCCGATATGCCGGCCGAGCTGGCCGGTGGTGCCTGGGTTCAGCCCACCATCTGGACCGGATTGCCGGAAAGTTCGACGGTGATTACCGATGAAATCTTCGGCCCCTGTGTCCACCTGTGCCCATTCGACACCGAAGAGGAAGCCATCGAACTGGCCAACAGCCTTCCCTACGGACTGGCATCAGCAATCTGGAGCGAGAACATTACCCGCGCCCACCGGGTCGCGGGCCAGATCGAAGCTGGCATCATCTGGGTCAACAGCTGGTTCCTGCGGGATCTGCGCACACCCTTCGGTGGCAGCAAACAGTCCGGCATTGGCCGCGAGGGTGGTGTGCACTCCCTGGAGTTCTACACCGAGATGAAAAACATCTGTGTGAAATTGTGAGCTAACCATGACTGCACCTGAAAACAGCCCGGAAATCGGGCGTGAGATATCCGCCGCCGGCTACCGCACCAACGTCCATGACCATGGCAAGGGCGGTGTTCCTGTCATGATGATCCACGGCTCCGGCCCCGGCGTGACCGCCTGGGCCAACTGGCGCCTGGTGATTCCGGAGCTGGCGAAGAATCGCCGTGTGGTGGCGCCGGATATGCTCGGCTTCGGGTATACCCAACGCCCGGAAGACAACACCTACAACCGGGAGCGCTGGGTGGCCCATGCCATCGGCGTTATGGATGCACTGGATCTGCAACAGGTGGATCTGGTCGGCAACTCCTTCGGTGGCGGCCTGGCGCTGGCGCTGGCGATCGAGTACCCGGAGCGGGTTCGTCGTCTGGTGCTGATGGGCTCCGCCGGCGTCAGCTTTCCGATCACCGAGGGCCTGGATGACGTCTGGGGCTACCAGCCTTCCCTTGAAAACATGCGTCGCCTGATGGATGTGTTTGCCTTCAACAAAGGCCTGCTCACCGACGAACTGGCGGAGATGCGCTATCAGGCCAGTATCCGCCCCGGTTTCCAGGAATCCTTTGCCGCCATGTTCCCGGCACCGCGTCAGCGTTGGGTCGACAACCTGGCCAGCGAGGAGAAGGACATCCGGGCGCTGCCCCACGAAACCCTGGTTCTTCATGGCCGCGAAGATGAGGTGATACCGCTGGCCGCCTCACTGAAACTGGCTGAACTGATCGACCGAGCCCAGTTGCATGTATTCGGGCGTTGCGGCCACTGGACCCAGATTGAACATGCCAACCGGTTTGCCCGGCTGGTGAACGATTTCCTGACCGAGGCCGATCAAGTGGCTTCAGGAGCAGAGTAATGGAACAGACACGCATCCAGGCCTTCGGTGACGAGCTTTACCAGGCCATGCTGAACCGGGAGGCGGTCGCACCGCTGACCGACCGTGGCGAAGACATCACCATCAACGACGCCTACCACATTTCCCTGCGCATGCTGGAACGCCGGCTGGCGGATGGCGCCTCCGTCATCGGCAAGAAGATCGGTGTCACCAGCAAGGCGGTGCAGAACATGCTGAACGTGCACCAGCCGGATTTCGGGTACCTGACCGACGACATGGTGTTCAACAGCGGTGAAGTCATGCCCATCAGTGACCGGCTGATTGCGCCCCGCGCCGAGGGCGAAATTGCCTTCATCCTGAAGAAAGACCTGAGCGGCCCCGGGGTAACCAATGCCGATGTGCTGGCCGCCACCGAGTGTGTGATGCCTTGCTTCGAGATCGTCGATTCCCGCATCCAGGACTGGAAGATCGCCATCCAGGACACGGTGGCGGATAACGCCTCCTGTGGCCTGTTTGTGTTGGGCGATCAGGCGGTTTCTCCCCGCAAGGTCGATCTCGTGACCTGCGGCATGGTGGTGGAAAAGAACGGCAGTGTGCTGAGCGCCGGGGCCGGTGCCGCGGCCCTGGGTTCCCCAGTGAACTGCGTGACCTGGCTGGCTAACACCCTGGGCGAGTTCGGCATCACCCTGAAAGCCGGTGAAGTCATCCTGTCCGGTTCCCTGGTTCCGCTGGAGCCGGTCAAGGCCGGTGATTACATGCGTGTGGATATCGGTGGTATCGGCAGTGCTTCCGTGCGCTTCGCCTGACCCGGATTGAAGAGGACAACATCATGAGCAACAAAATCAAAGCGGCGATCATCGGCTCGGGCAATATCGGCACCGACCTGATGATCAAGATCCTGCGCACCGCCGAGCACATCGAGATGGGGGTGATGGTCGGGATTGACCCCGAGTCCGATGGTCTGGCCCGTGCCAAACGTATGGGCGTGGCCACCACCGCCGAGGGTGTGGAAGGGCTGGTGAAGATGCCCGAGTTCGCCGACATCGGCATTGTGTTTGATGCCACGTCGGCCGGCGCCCACGTTCACAATGACAAACTGCTGCGGGAACACAAACCCGACATCCGCGTGGTCGACCTGACTCCGGCGGCCATCGGCCCCTACTGCGTGCCCGTGGTTAATTTGGAGGAACATCTGGCCGAGGGCAACGTCAACATGGTCACCTGCGGTGGCCAGGCCACCATTCCCATGGTCGCGGCGGTGTCCCGAGTCGCCAAGGCTCATTACGCGGAAATCGTGGCATCCATTTCCAGTAAATCCGCCGGCCCCGGTACCCGCGCCAACATCGATGAGTTTACGGAGACCACCTCCAAGGCCATCGAAGTGGTCGGTGGTGCCGGCAAGGGCAAGGCCATCATTATCCTCAACCCGGCCGAACCACCCCTGCTGATGCGGGACACGGTGTACGTGCTTTCGGATGCCGCCGACAAAGCCGAAGTGGAAGCCTCCGTCGAGGAGATGGTGAAGGCGGTGAACCGCTATGTGCCCGGCTATCGCCTCAAGCAGAAAGTGCAGTTTGATGTGATTCCTGAAGACCAGCCCATGAACGTCCCGGGCCTGGGTAAGTTCAGCGGCCTGAAGACCTCCATCTTCCTGGAAGTGGAGGGTGCTGCCCATTACCTGCCGGCCTACGCGGGCAACCTGGACATCATGACCTCCGCGGCTCTTGGTACTGCCGAGCGCATCGCCGAATCGCTGGTCAAGTGAGGAGACTGAACCATGACTTATAACCCCGGCAAGAAACTCTACATCTCCGACGTGACCCTGCGGGACGGCAGCCACGCCATTCGTCACCAGTACTCCATCAAGAACGTGCAGGACATTGCACGGGCCCTGGACAAGGCAAAAGTCGACAGTATTGAAGTAGCCCACGGCGACGGCCTGCAGGGCTCCAGCTTCAACTACGGCTTCGGCGCCCACACGGACCTGGAGTGGATCGAAGCGGTGGCGGACGTAGTCACCCACTCGAAAATCGCCACCCTGCTGCTGCCCGGCATCGGCACCGTCCACGACCTGGACAATGCCTACAGCGCCGGCGCAAGAATCGTCAGAGTGGCCACCCACTGCACCGAAGCGGATGTGTCGAAGCAGCATATCGAGCACGCCCGCAAACTGGGCATGGACACCGTCGGCTTCCTGATGATGAGCCACATGCAGACCCCGCAAGGGTTGGCGGAACAGGCCAAGCTGATGGAAGACTACGGGGCTACCTGCCTCTATGTCGTCGACTCCGGCGGCGCCATGAACATGAACGACATCCGCGACCGCTTCCGGGCGCTGAAAGACGTCCTGAAGCCCGAAACCCAGACGGGCATCCACGCCCACCATAACCTCGCGCTGGGCGTGGCCAACTCCATCGTGGCTGTCGAGGAAGGCTGTGACCGTGTCGATGCCAGCCTCGCCGGCATGGGCGCTGGTGCGGGTAACGCCCCGCTGGAAGTGTGCATTGCCGCCTTCGACAAGATGGGTTGGGAGCACGGTACCGATGTGTACGCACTGATGGATGCCGCTGATGACATTGTGCGGCCGCTGCAGGACCGCCCGGTTCGGGTGGACCGTGAAACCCTGGCGCTTGGCTACGCCGGAGTCTATTCCAGCTTCCTGCGCCACTCGGAGGTAGCAGCGCAGAAGTATGGCCTGAAGACTGTGGATATTCTCGTTGAACTGGGCAAACGCCGGATGGTGGGTGGCCAGGAAGACATGATTGTGGATGTGGCGCTGGATCTGCTGGCGGCGCAAAAGGAGCAGAACGCATGAGCAAGACACTGAGCCGTGAACAGGTGCTGGCCCTGGCCGAACACGTGGAAAACGCCGAGTTGCAGGCCCACGACATCACCAAGGTCACCAATGACTACCCGGACATGACCTTCGAGGATGCCTACGACGTGCAGTGGGAAATACGCCGCCGCAAGGAAGAGCGTGGCAACAAGATCGTTGGCATGAAAATGGGCCTCACCTCCTGGGCAAAGATGGCCCAGATGGGTGTGGAGACTCCGATCTATGGCTTCCTGGCAGACTATTTCAGTGTGCCGGACGGCGGCGTGGTCAACACCCAGGAATTGATCCATCCGAAAATCGAAGCCGAGATTGCCTTCGTCACCAAGGCACCCCTGAAAGGCCCCGGCTGCCATATCGGCCAAGTGCTGGCGGCGACGGACTTTGTGATTCCCGCCGTGGAAGTTATTGACTCCCGCTATGAGAACTTCAAGTTCGACCTGGTGAGTGTCGTGGCGGATAACGCCTCATCAACCCGGTTTATCACCGGCGGCCAGATGGCCGATGTGGCGGATGTGGATTTGAAAACCCTGGGCGTGGTGGTCGAGAAGAACGGTGAAGTTGTCGATGTAGGCGCGGGTGCCGCCGTGCTCGGCCATCCGGCCTCCAGCGTGGCGATGCTGGCGAATCTGCTGGCAGAGCGGGGTGAGCACATTCCCGCGGGCACCTTCATCATGACCGGTGGCATAACCGCCGCCATCACGGTGGAGCCTGGGGATAATATCACCGTGCGTTATCAGGGGCTGGGGACCGTAACCGGAAGGTTTATCTAAGCCTCAAAGGCACTGCCAACGGAGCAGGGAATTATGAGCGATACCATTGATCTACGTTTATATTTCAACTTTCGCAGCCCGTACTGCTATCTGGCCAGCGAGCGTATGTTCGAGCTGTTTGACCAGTACCAAGTCAATCTGCTCTGGAGGCCTCTGGGAGGATGGCACGGTCGCTCGGATCCGGACCGGGCAAAGGTCAAGATGCCTATCGCCAGGCAGGACGTGGCACGCTGGGCACGTCGGTTTGGCATGCCTCTGACCCCACCTCCGAAGAGTACGGATCCTACCCGTGCCGGGGCTGGTTCACTGTTGGCAGAGAAGGAAGGACTGCTCAAACCCTATGTGGTGGCAGTGATGCGCGCCGAATGGGCGGACGGCCTGGACATAGGGGATGCAGCGGTCCTGTCCTCAGTTGCCGAAAGCGTTGGACTAGACAGGGAGGCGTTCGCCAGGGCGGTCGATGATCCCGAACTCCATACCCAACTTGACCGGAACTGGCAGGAAGCACAGGAAAAAGGTGCCCTGGGTGTTCCCACGTTTGTTATCGGCGACCAGATTTTCTGGGGTCAGGACAGGCTGGATTTTGTGGGGGAGCACCTGAGGGATTTGGGAGCGGCACGCCAATGAGCAGGATACGACTGATTGATAAGCCCGAATGCCCGTTTTGCTGGCGAGTCCGGATTGCCGCGGCTTTGCAAGGGCGGGCGATGCACAGCATGGACAGGTCAGACCCGGATGTTCTCGTCGAGTGGCAGCGGTTATCGCCGAGTCAAACGGTGCCAGTGATGATTGAGGATGACCTGGTACTGACCGACTCCGGCCCGATGCTTGAGTACCTGGCCGAAACTGGCTCGGCTTTGCTCCCGGATTTTCCACGCCGAAGGGCGGAAGCACGAAGCTGGATTGTGTATGGGGATAATGTTCTGGGGCGATCCCTGCGGGAAGTGGTTTTTGAGAAACGCGATAAACCGGAGAGCGAATGGGACCAAGGCAGGATTCGCAGGGGTACACGCGGATTCCTGAGTGGGCTGCCCGCACTGGAGATGGCGCTGCGAGACGAAAACTTCCTTCTCGGAAACTGGCCAACCTTGGCCGAGTGCGCCCTGTTCCCAAGGTTTGCCCTGGCTCTGCTCTATGGCGTGGATATCCCTGCTGATTTTCCTCGAACTCGCCAATGGTTTGGTCGCCAGGCCATCCACCCGGCTTTCTTGTCCTCGAGCCCTGAGCGGGTCAGGAACATTCTTGTTGATTTTGCGTGAGGAACCATAATGCCGATAGCCCAATTGTATATCCTTGAAGGTCGCACGGACGAACAGAAAGAGCGCCTTATTCGTGAGGTGTCGGAAGCCATGTCACGCTCAATTGATTCACCGATTGAACGCGTACGGGTGATCATTACCGAAATGCCTAAAAGCCATTTTGGGATAGCCGGTGAGCCGGCCAGCAAAGTACGGCCCTAGCGCTGTCCTCGAACCAACGCCTATTGCCGGTGAGTAACATGACCAAGCTGCCCGTGCTGTACTTGTCCTGTGAAACAGAAGCGCTGACAGGCCCCAAAGGGCAGGCCAGCCTGCGCCGCCTGATACGGCCCGATCTCGTAGTTGTCAACGTGGCATTTATTACCTCGAAAAAAGGGGGCGCACAGCCGGAAATCTTTCACCAGTGTGGTGAGGGGATTCTTGCCAGACGCCTGCAATCCGGAATGGCGGAACGGGGGTTTGATGTCGCCGTTAGCGGGTCTCGGGAACAGGGTTTGAAGGAACTGGCTGAAAGCATGACGCATCTTGCGCCTGAGGAGGTGATTGAACTGCGGCTCAACACCGGTATGACCAGTGAACACTACAGGGATATTGGTCATTGCCTGGAAGCCTTGAGAGACCAGGGTGTGTTGCTGATATGCCTGGACCGGCTGGAAAACGTCGGCAATAACGAGGATCATCCTCAGCCACATGACAGTTATCTCCGTAATCTGATTCGTCAGTGGGAAGATGAGCACAGATGGGTAAAAGCCATGTCGAAATCTGACCTGCGCGCCTCTCATTCTACTCCGGGGGCCGAAGCCCCCGTTGCCGACCCAACGTTATGTGTGCTCAATACCGCCTTCAGTCTAGGTGGAATGCAGGCACCTCAGCGCCTGTTTGGCTTCTCTCTGAATGAGAATAGCCAGTCCCTCGCAGGTTATGGATGGATGCAATAATCTGTCGAAAACGCAGAGGATTCCGTGAATGCTGAAACTACTGATGGTTGGGGCCGGTGGTATTGGAAGCTACTACGCAGCAAGGCTTCTGGAGTCGGGGCACCGGGTGGTGCTCACTGCTCGCGGAGCCCATCTGGATGCCCTTGTCAGCAACGGCCTGAAGGTCCACTACGGGGGGAGGGAACTGATTCATCGTCCAGAGGCCTTCAGCCACCAGCAATTGGTCGCCCGATTCCATCCTGACGACTTTGACGTCATTGTCATTGCCCTGAAGTCGACAGCCACCGAGTCGGTCGTGGATGAGCTCGGAGCCTGGCTGAGGCAGGGCCGGGTTCCTGTATTGTCCCTCCAGAATGGTGTTGATAATGAGCCATTGCTGGCAGAAGCCATCGGGGCCGAGCGGATCATCGGCGGGCTTGCGGTGCGGATCGGCGGGCATATTGTGCGGCCAGGTGTTGTCGAAGCAGAGGGCGTTGCTGAGATCGTGATGGGCGAATGGCCTGCGGCGCGTAAGCCCGGCAGCGCGCGCTCGTTGCTGCTGGAGAAACTCGCGGCGGCATTCGACGGCTCGGGTATTCCCACCACGCTTTCCGACAACGTTCGCTACGAGCTATGGCGTAAGCTGGTGATCAACAATGGTGTAAATCCCCTCTCGGCACTGACAGGATTGGATACCCGCAGCCTGACTCATCGTCCCGAGTTCAGCAGGATTGTGTATGGCATGATGGCGGAAACCGTTGAGGCATCAAGGGCCGATGATGTAAACCTCACGAAGGAAGATCTCCACGAAATGTTCGAGTTGATCAGTTCCTTCAATGCAATCAAAACGTCCATGCTGATAGACAGGGAGAAGGGGCGCCCCCTTGAACTGGACAGTATTGCGGGCGCTGTACTTAAACGTTGCGCCAATCTTGGCATCGATGCTCCATACACGTCGACCATCGCCACTTTGTTGAAGCAACAGGCCTCCTGACTTCCCGCTGTGAGTTGGTGCTCTTGCCGCTCTCGTATACCCAGTTATTTCTCATGCTCGCGTTCTTCTTTGATGACCTAACGCATGCTGTTTCGGTGGTGTCTTTGTTGGTTGTTGATTGATCACCTGAATTTATATAAAGTGAACTCATTAACAATAAGTAAATGAGGCGAGAGATGTTTGGTCAATCACTTGCGGGCGCTACCGTCCTTCAGGGGGCACATCCGGAAGAGGTGTCTTCGTTTGTTAACCAGCATATCGGGCAGCATCGCCTGGAAATGCTTGGAGAGCAGAAACGGAAGTCCAGTCTCAGCTTCAGGGAATTTGCCGGGTTCGGGATGTCCCAACTCAGTTACGGTAACCATGTACGGGTAAAAAGCCCCGAACTTGAGTCCATCTATCACTTTCAGGTGGTCACTCGGGGTGAGTGTGTCTGGCATCAGGCGGGCGAGCGCATGAAGGTTCGCAGTGGTCAGGCGGTTATGGTGAACCCTTATGAAAAGATTGATCTGGAGTATTCGGATGATTGCGAAAAGCTGATCATCAAGGTTCCCGAGCATGTACTCAATAATGCCCGTGAGTTATCACACGGTCGGTTGCCGGAGGATGGCATTCGCTTTACCCGGGCGCCCGTGGAGCTTCGGCTATGTCCTGCCCTGATCAATATCATGGAGGCGGTGCTGTCCGAGCTTGATGATGCCGAAGACGAGGACATAAACCCGGTTTGCGGCGCCTATCGTGAAATTATCCTCAAGAAACTGCTGAAAGTATTTCCCAGTAACTGGTCCAGCCAGGAGAACGGTGCGGCCTGTACGCCCATGCTGGGTAAAATGCTGCGGTACATTGAACAGAACGTGCATCGCAACATCGATATAGAAGAGCTTTCCAGTGTCTCCAATATGAGTGTTCGATCCATCTACAATGCTTTCTCCAAGGCCTTCGCGACGACCCCCAAGTGTTACATCAAGCAGTTGAAGTTACAGAAGTTGCGGGAAGACCTTTTGCAGGGAAAGTGCCGGAATGTCACCGAGATCGCCCTGGAATATGGCTTCAGTCATCTGGGCCGGTTTTCTTCGGATTATCGAAAATCCTTCGGCGAGTTGCCCTCTGAAACCCTGCGAATGGCCGGTTAATCCCGGCCATTACCTTCCCGTTGTTGCCCGCAGATCTGTCGGGTAACCCGGTCACTGCATTCCCGGACCTGTTCGAACAGGAATGAGCCTTCGCTGATGTCGGTGTCCCGATCAAGACCCAACAGGGTGATGACGGTGACAATGCTGCCGTTGATATCGAATACAGGGCGGCTGAGCACATTGATTTCGGGGAGGTAATCACTGAAAAACGCGCAGTAGTTATCCCGTTTGATGGTTTCCAGATGAGGTTGCAGTTCCTCCCGGGTGATGGGTTTGCCCCGATGTTTCGGGAGTGACTTGGCGTTCTTGTAATACTGGTCCACCAGTTCCTTGCGTCGCTTCGCTGGCAGGTGGGCCAGGTAAATCCTGCCTGAGGCTGAGTTCAGTGGCGATAGCTCGGCGCCCAGCCTCACGTTGACCGAGATTGGCTGGCTTGAGTCCAGCCACTTGATGATCAGTGGGCCGTTGCCGTTCCAGACGGTGACCGACACGGTTTTGTCGGTTTCCTCATTGAGCCGGTCAACGGCTTCGTAACTCAGCTGAATCGGGTTGATGCGCCGGAGTGCTGAAATGCCCAGGGTCAGGCTGGAATTGCCCAGGGTGTACTGGGTGTGATTCACCTGATTGATGTAGCCCTCTCGCAGCAAACTGACCAGGTATTTGTGGGCGCGGCTAGGTGACAGATCCAGGGCGCCCGACAGTTCCTTGAGGGTGGGTGGCTTTGGCGCTGTGGAAATATAATTGAGGATATGCAATCCGATTTCCAGCGAACCGATTCCTTGCCGCTTTGGGCTTTCTTCTGCCATGGACGTTACCATTTTCGAATGACTGGTGCTGCCGTGTACCAGCGGAAAACAGGCACCCTGGAGACGGCGGGCACCTGTTTTTCGGGTTGTTGGCAAGGATACCAATTCTGAAGGTCCGGATCAGAATTTGTACTTGGCCATGACCTCAACCTGCTGGCCTTCCGGCAATAGCGGGCCGAAGGCGAGATTGTACTTTCGCCACTCTATCCCGGCTTCCAGATCCTGGGTGATGTTATGGATCAGGTTGACGCGATGGGCTTCGTAGTTGGTGTCGGCGTCGTCATCCACTTCGACGGCTGTATAGGCGACGTTTGCCCGCCACTCGTTGTTGATGACGTAGCGAAAGCCAACGTCAAACCCTGCCTGGCTGACAGCGTCGTCGTTTTCGACATCCGGTGACGACAGGCTGTTGTTTACGCCAACACCGGTGAATGCACCAAGTCCTTCACCGTAGTGAGCATTCACGTTCAGGCTGTGAGGCCCGATCATGAACTTCGAGCCGATGGCGCCGCCACCCACGAAGTCGCCATTTTCAACTTCGCGACCTGATGCGGTGAGGATAACACGGTGACCACCGTCGAGACTCAGGTTGTAGTTAACCGCAAGATCAGGCGTGTCGGCGTCGTTGTTGACCGGGTCCTGTGCAGTAAAACGGAAGCCGGCAACCTCGTGACTAATCAGGTTTGTGCGGAAGTTGAACCCGCCCAGGGTGCCTCGCGGCCCGCCCAGGAAATCCAGGTAATCGTGATAGGCAACGGCCCAGAACTGGCCGGTCCAGGTCTGCCCCACGGTGGTCTGATCCACCTTGATGAAGGCGTGGCGAAGCCGTAGGTCGTTATTCTCGCCAGGAAAGGTGCCGCCGTAAAAGTCGCCTTCCACAAAGCCGACAATCGTATGGCCTTCCTTCTGGGTGACTGTTTTAAGGTTAACGCGGGACTGGTTGGAACGGCCGAAGATGCGGGAATCCCCATCATCGACTTTTTCATAGATGGCTTCGGCTTTGAAATAGCCACCGATGCTGAATTTGGTGTCGTTGAACTCGCCGAGTTCGAGAGCGTGAACGGCGGGGGCCGCGCTGAGACCGGATGCAATAGCGAGCGCTAGTAATGAATGTCGATAGTTCATTTGCCTTCTCCTTGTTGTTTGGCATTTGAACTATCGGTTATTCAGGCGTGGGCAAATATCCGGTTAATGAACATCCCTATCCGTTTTTTGTACTTATCTCCGGCACGGTGCAGGGTTCCGTCACCGTTCCAGATGACGACCATGGAATCGCAGATGGTCCTCAATGAAGCTGGCAATGAAGTAGTAGCTGTGGTCGTAGCCCTCGCGCAGATTCAGTTCCAGCGGATAACCGCTGATATGGGCTGACGCCTCAAGGGCTTCGGGGCGAAGCTGTTCGGCCAGGAAATTGTCAGCGTCACCCTGATCCACCAGGGCCGGCACGAATTTCTGTGCCTTGCGCATTAACAAGCTGGCATCGTAGGCAGCCCAGCGCCCGGTATCGTTGCCGAGATAGGCGGCAAAGGCTTTTTTGCCCCACGGGCAGCTGACCGGATTGCTGATCGGGCTGAAGGCAGACACCGACTGGTATGTCTGTGGATTGCGCAATGCCAGCACCAGGGCGCCATGCCCGCCCATGGAATGTCCCGCGACAGAGCGTTGGCCGGTCACTGGGAACACCGACTCCACCAGTGCCGGTAGTTCATTCAGCACGTAATCGTACATGCGGTAATGCGTGTTCCAGGGGCTCTCGGTAGCATTCACATAGAACCCCGCCCCCTGGCCAAGATCGTAACCGTCATCGTTGGCGACGTCGTCGCCTCTGGGGCTTGTGTCCGGGGCCACAATGGCAATGCCCAGTTCGGCGGCTACGCGGTGGGCGCCCGCTTTCTGCATGAAGTTTTCGTCGGTGCAGGTCAGGCCCGATAGCCAGTAAACGACGGGTACCTTTTGCCCACTAGCCACCTGTGGTGGCAGGTAAATCGCGAAACGCATGACACAACCAAGGGTGTCGGACCGATGGCTGTACTGCTTGTGCCAGCCACCGAAACTTTTGTTGCTGCTCAGGTTTTCGATGCTCATCAAGAACTCCGTGGGTGAGTCGCCTGCCATGGGCGGCAGGCGACCGCGCCGGTCACTTATCGAAATGGATCACGCTACGAATGCTCTTTCCTTCGTGCATCAGTTCGAACGCCTCATTAATGTCTTCAAGCCCCATGGTGTGGGTGATGAAATCGTTGAGTTTGAACTCGCCCTGCAGATACCGCTCGACAATTCCAGGGAGCTCGGAGCGGCCTTTGACGCCGCCGAACGCGGAGCCTTTCCAGACTCGACCGGTCACCAGTTGGAATGGGCGGGTGGAAATCTCCTGGCCAGCACCTGCGACACCGATGACGACGGATTCGCCCCAGCCCTTGTGGCAGCATTCCAGGGCAGAACGCATCACGTCGACGTTGCCAATGCACTCAAAGGAGTAGTCCACGCCGCCATCTGTCAGTTCGACAATGACTTCCTGAATGGGTTTGTCATAGTTTTTCGGATTGATGCAGTCGGTCGCGCCCAACTGCTTTGCCAGGTCAAATTTGCTGTCGTTGATATCAATAGCAATGATGCGGCTGGCCTTGGCCATGGTAGCGCCAATAATGGCAGACAGGCCGATGCCGCCCAGGCCGAAGATCGCCACGGTGGCACCTTCTTCCACCTTGGCAGTGTTCATGACGGCGCCCATGCCGGTGGTTACTCCGCAGCCCAGCAGGCACACTTCTTCCAGTGGCGCTTCTTTGTTCACTTTGGCCAGAGAGATTTCCGGCAGCACGGTGTACTCGGAGAAGGTGGAGCAGCCCATGTAGTGATAGATTGGCTGGCCATCCTTGTAGAAACGGCTGGTGCCATCGGGCATCAGGCCCTTGCCCTGGGTTTCCCGGATCTTCCCGCACAGGTTGGTTTTACCGGAGAGGCAGAATTTACATTCTCCACACTCTGGCGTGTACAGGGGAATAACGTGATCTCCAATCTCGACACTCGTGACACCTTCGCCGATGGCCTCAACGATGCCGCCGCCTTCATGGCCCAGAATCGCGGGGAAATTACCTTCTGGATCGTCTCCGGAAAGCGTAAACGCGTCGGTGTGACAGACGCCGGTAGCGATCACCCGCACCAGAACCTCACCGGCTTTCGGCGGCATTACATCCACTTCTTCAATGGAGAGTGGTTGCCCCGGTCCCCAGGCAATGGCTGCTTTTGATTTGATCATCTCGCTCATAATTCTCTCCGTTTGTGATGCATCTGTATTTGGACACTGCCCGAATGATCTGGTCATTATATTTGCTGCACATATGTTGATAATGACCGTGTTCGTGAAATCACTTTTACTCATGTGTAATAATCAGAATTGCTGAAGCAAAAGTAGGGTGGTGACATGCAGCGCTGGGAAGGTGTAAACGAATTCGTGGCGGTGGCTGAAACGGAGAGCTTCACCCGGGCGGCAAAACGCCTGGACGTCTCGACCGCTCACGTCAGCCGACAGATCAGCGCGCTCGAAGACAGGTTATCCACCCGTCTGTTCTATCGAACGACCCGGCGCGTCTCCACTACCGAGGCCGGGCAGATCTACTATCAGCATTGTCGCCAGATACTGGACGCCCTTGAACAGGCGGAGCGCTCTATGACCAATATGCAGCTGGTGCCCCAGGGCCGGCTGCGACTGACGGCGCCGGTAACCTACGGAGAGAAGTCGATCGCACCGCTGGTCAACGATTTTGTACTGCGGTATCCCGAACTCGACGTTGAAATGAAACTGACCAATCAGCAACTGGACCTGGTGGCGGAAGGTTACGACCTTGCGGTACGGCTTGGTAAACTGGACGATTCGAGCCTGATGGCCAGGCGTCTTGCTTCCCGGACTCTGTATGTATGCGCCTCGCCAGCTTATCTCGCTGTCCATGGCACCCCGCACTCTCTGTCTGAGCTGGAACACCATAATTGCCTTCAGGGGAATCTGGGTTACTGGCGATTTCAGGATGCGGGTCATCCCCGCAATGTCCGGATTCGTGGAAATGTGCGTTGTGACAGCGGCAGAGCCTTGTTGGATGCAGCGCTGAAGGGGGTTGGTATTGTCCAGCTGCCGGATTATTACGTTGGGCCGGCACTCGACGCGGGTACACTGATACCTCTTCTGACTCATTACCAGGAAGACGATGACGGTATCTGGGCGGTGTATCCCCATAACCGTCACCTGTCGCCAAAGGTGAGAATGCTGCTGGACTACTTTGTGGATTCACTGGGCGTGCCAAACGCCTGATTGGGGCTAAGCCCAATCAGGGTATTCAGACACTGAGCGCGGTTTCGACCTTTTCCAGATTCTGGTCCAGCTCTTCGGAGCTGCCATCAAAGTGAACCTGTCCTTTCACCACCACCACATGACGGTCACAGAGCTTTTTCAGTGCCTTGATGTTCTTGTCCACGATCAGTGTGGAAATGCCCGACTCACGGATGGTGGCAATCACGTTCCAGATGTCCTGGCGGATCAGCGGCGCCAGACCTTCGGTCGCCTCGTCCAGAATCATCAGTCGGGGATTGGTGACCAACGCGCGGCCGATCGCTAGCATCTGCTGCTCGCCCCCAGACAACTCCGTACCCAGGTTTGACAGGCGTTCCTGAAGGCGCGGAAAGGTATCCATGACCCGATCGAAATTCCAGCCGGTGTTGCCGTTGCTGTCGGGGCGGGCGGCCATTTGCAGGTGTTCCTTCACCGTCAGATTGTGGAACATGCCCCGGCCTTCGGGAACATAGGCTATGTCGCGGCGCATCCGCTTCCAGGTCGGCAGGTTGCTGATGTCCTGTCCGTCGAAATACACATGACCACTGCGGGGCGGCACGATGCCAAGAATGGACTTGAGCGTGGTGGTCTTGCCCATGCCATTACGCCCCATCAGGCTCATGGACTGCCCCTTATCCAGCCGGAACGACAGATCGTGAAGGATGTGGCTTCGGCCATACAGGGTGTTGAGGTTTTTAACTTCCAGAAGACTGTTGCTCATGCCGCTTCCTCCTCGTCTTCCTTGCCCAGGTAGGCTTCTTTCACCCGGGGCTCGTTACGTACTTCATCCACGGTGCCGGTGATCAGATGGGTGCCGTTGTCCAGTACGGTCAACTGGTCGGAGAGCTCGAAGATGGCATCCATATCGTGTTCCACCAGCACAATGCTGTAGGTCTGCTTGAGTTCGTTCAGCAGTTCGATAATGCGCTGGGACTCCTCGTGACCCATCCCCGCCATAGGCTCATCCAGCAGCAGGATGCAGGGGTCGGTTGCCAGCACCATCGCCAACTCAAGCTGGCGTTGCTCACCGTAGGATATTTCCGCTGCGACGGTGTGGATGCGGCTTTCGAGCCCCACCTGGCACAGCGCTTTTTCAGCCGCTTCCCGAACCAGCTTGTTGGAATGACGCGACGCGAACAGATTGAAGCTGCCGGTGAAGCGGCGTTGAGCGGCCACGGCGCAGTTTTCCAGGCAGGTGACATCGGCGTAGATGTTGGTTTTCTGGAAGCTGCGGCCAATGCCCCGGCGCACAAACTTCCAGGGTTTCATGCCCTCAATCTGATCGCCCTTGTGGAAAATGCAGCCGCTGGTCGGTTTCAGTGTGCCGCACAGCATATTCAGCAGCGTACTTTTGCCCGCGCCGTTGGGACCGACCACGCCGTGCAGTTGTCGGTCATGAAACTGCAGGGAAATGTCGTTGAGTGCCTTGATGCCGCCCCAGTGTTTGCTGAGGGATTCGGTTTCCAGAATGATGTCGTTGGCCATGATTATTTCTCCAGCAGCTTTTCAAGGTAACCGGCCAGGCCTTTGCGCAGCAGCAGGACCATCAGGATGATCGCGCCGCCCATGAACAGCATCCAGTCTTCGCTCATGTGCTCGAAGAAATACTGCAGACCTTCATAGGTAATGGTGCCGAGAATGGCGCCGTAGATGGTGCCCATACCACCGAGGATGGACATCACCAGGGCGGTACCGGACATTTCCCAGGTCATGAATTGCGGATTGACGTAGCCATACTGCAGGGCGAACAACAGTCCGGCGTAAGCCGCCAGGGTGCTGCCAATGATGTAGCTGATCAGACGGAACGCGAAAATGTTATAGCCCAGGGCCTCGGTGCGTTCCGGATTCAGGCGGCTGGCTTCCACAATGCGGCCAAAGCGCGAACGCAGGATGATCTTGATGGCCAGCAGGGTGACCAACACCGCCAGCAGCGACAGGTAATAGAAGTGCGTGGGGTTATCCAGGTTCAGGAAGTTCAGGCCAAAGATGCTGGTTTCCGGCTTCATGAAAATGAACAGACCGTCGTTACCCCCGAACTCCAGGGAGTCGAAGAAGAAGTAGTACACCATCTGCGATATCGCCAGGGTGATCATGATGAAATAGATGCCAGAGGTTCGCAGCACCACAACACCGACAACCAGAGCGACCACAGCGCTGATACCCATGATGTACAGGGCGTAGAGCCAGAAATTGACGGCTTCGTATTCCGGCGTAACGATCACGAACAAGTAACCGCCCAAGCCGTAGAAGAGTGCGTGCCCCAAGGTCACCAGGCCAACACGCCCTACCAGAAAATCCAGTGACATCACGAACACCGCCAGGATCAGGATGGTGGTGGCTTTGCCGACGAAGAACGAATTGTCCTCAAGGAACAGAGGAATACAGAGGGCGATCACAAAGAAGATCGCCAGAAAGATGCGCTCGGTGCGTTTCTCGAAAATCATGTTCGGCTCCCGCTTACTTGGCGAACAGGCCCTGGGGCTTCACCAGCAGCACCAGGATCATAAAGATGTAGATAATCATGTTGGACATGGTGGGCATCAGTACCGCAGCAAATGTGCTGATAACTCCCACCAGGAGGGCTCCCACAAAGGCGCCTTTGATCGAACCCATGCCGCCGATGACCACCACCACGAAGCAGGTAATCAGGACGCTTTCGCCCATACCCGGAACAATGGAGCGCATGGGAGCGGCGATAATGCCAGACACCGCGGCCAGCATGACGCCAATCGCAAACACGATGGTGTAGAGGCTTTTGATATTGACGCCCAGGGCTTCCACCATTTCCCGGTTGGATTCTCCGGCACGGATCAGCATGCCCAGGCGGGTCTTGCTCACCACGAAATAAAGCGCGGCGGCGATGGCGATACAGATGAATGCCGCAAAGATGCGGTAAACCGGGTAACTGGAGTTGTCGGTGAAGGGTACGGAACCGCTCAGCGCGTCAGGAACTGCGACGCCATAAGGGTCGTTGCCCCAGAGAATGCTTTGCAGCGAGTTGAACACGAAGATCATGCCGATGGTCAGCAGTACCTGATCCAGGTGGTTGCGGTTGTACAACCGCTGTATCAATACCCGTTCGATCAGTATGCCCAGGCCGAGGGCGATGACAGCCGAGAGAATGGCGGATACCGTAAAGCTGCCGGTTACCGCAACGAAGTACCACACCAGATAGGCACCGACCATGTACATGGAGCCATGGGCCAGGTTAAGGATGCCCATGACACCAAACACCAGGGTCAGGCCGGAGGCGATCAAAAACAGAAGCAACCCATACTGGAGACCATTAATAAGTTGCACGAAGAAAAGTTCGGTAGACATAGTGATACCCAACGGTTTTACGGATAAGTCAGTTCAGGTGTGGGCAAGGGAGCTTCAGATGAGCCCCCGGCTTTTGCCGGGGGATTCAGAACCCGTGCTTAGAGCTTGCAGCCACGGGCAGGGTCTTCCAGCGCTTCGGCGGCGATGCTCTGCACCACGTTCACGCCGTCCTTCACTTTCCTCAGATAGACGTTCTGGATCGGGTTGTGGGCCTTGGAGAAGGTGAATTCTCCACGCGGGCTGTCGATGGTCAGCTTTTCCATGGTGCTGATCACGGCCTGCTTGTCCGAAATGTCACCCTTGAGCTGGTCGATGGTGTTAGCGATAGCCTGCCCCGCGTCATAGCCCTGTACGGCGTAGATGTCCGGGTAGTGGCCGTATTCGGTATTGAAGGCTTCGCGGAATTCCCGGTTCTTGGGAACATCCAGTTGCTCTGCATAGTGCAGACCGGTCATCACGCCTTCGGCAGCGTCGCCCTGCGCCTGCAGAGTGCCTTCGGTGAGGAAGCCGGACCCCAGCAGCGGAATCTTGCCGCGCAGGCCCATGGCATCGTAGTCCTTCACGAACTTGATGGCGCCGCCGCCAGCGAAGAAGGTGAATACAGCATCGGGATTTGTATCCGCGATGGAGCTCACGTGGGACTGGAAGTTGGTAGATGGGAAGGGCAGGAGCACTTTCTCGACAATCTCGCCACCACCGGCAGTGAACGACTCTTCAAAAGCGTCCAGGCTCTCGCGGCCCATGCCGTAGTTCCAGCTGATGGCATAAACCTTCTTGTACCCCTTTTCCAGAGCGACTTTGCCCATGGGGTAGGATGGCTGCCAGGATGAGAAGGACGTCCGGAACATGTTGGGCGAGCACAATGGGCCTGTGGCCGCTGCCGCACCTGCGTTCGGAATGATCATCACGGTGTCCTTGCCACGAAGCATCTTGATCATGCCCATGGCAACACCGGAATGAACCGGGCCAATTATAAAGTCCGCTTCGTGTTGGTTCAGCAGAGACGACGCCAGTTCCGGAGCCCGTGATGGTTTGGCTTCGGTATCCAGCTCAATAAATTCAATGTCCGCGCCGTGCAGGTTGGCGGCGTTTTCCTTCAGCGCCAGCTTCAGGCCGTCGCGCCCGGCTTCGCCCAGTTGTGCGTAGATGCCACTGAACGGCAGCATGACGCCAATTTTTACCGGATCGCCGGCGGCATGTGCGCCAAGGCTCATGCCTGCGGTCAGGGTAGTTGCCAGTACAGCGCTGGCAAGGGATTTGGTCCTGTTCATTTCAACACCTCGAAATTTTTGTTTTGCGGTTCTGTCATTAGAGTCTTCGAGGCGAAAGAGCAATATCCGTTTTCTGCACACCGGTGTCCTGTGGTTGCAGCGCTATTAACGACACTTTGAAATTCAGGTATTTGAAGGATAAAAAAGCCCGAAGAGCAGGGGAGCTCCTCGGGCAAGAGCAGATCATCCCCTCAGGGATCGCCACTCAACAAGGAAAGCGAGGTTCAGGTCGAGTATCAGAAGGGGTATTGGATACCTTCCTCCATCACACTGACCCACTGGCTGGTGGTGAACTCTTCAATGTTGGCAGGTCCGCCAAAGCGGCCGCTGTTGCCGGAACTGCCCAGGCCGCCGAAGGGCACCTGGAACTCGTTGTTCACCGTTTGATCGTTGATATGGATCATTCCCACCTGGATTTGGTTGGCGATTTGCAGGGCGCGCTCTGTCGATCTCGAGTGGATGGCTGCCGCCAGGCCGTAGAGTGATTCGTTGACCAGACTGCAGGCGTTGTCATCAGAGTCGAAGGTCATCACAGGTGCTACCGGGCCAAAGACTTCCTCGGAGAAAACCGGCATGTCCGGGGTAACGTCGGACATGACGGTAGCCTCGTAATAGTTGCCGTTGCGTTTTCCGCCGACGACAATTCTGGCACCCATCTCGACCGAGCGATTGACGATGTCTTCGACGCGTTTTGCCTGAGCCTCATTGATCAGGGGGCCAAGGTGAGCCTGCTCCTGTGCAGGATTACCGCAAGCGAGGTTTCCAGCACGGGCGGCCAGACGCTCAATGTACTCATCCGCCACCGAGCGATGCACCAGGTGACGCCCCGTCTGCATGCAGATCTGCCCCTGGTGCAGGAACGAGCCCCAGGCCCCGCAGGAGCTGGCGATGTCCAAGTCTGCGTCCTCAAGCACCACCTGGGCGTTATTGCCGCCGAGTTCCAGTGCCGCTTTCTTCAGCATTCGCCCACAGGTTTCACCGATCTTCTTGCCCACGGCGGTTGAGCCGGTGAATGAGATCATCTTGACCAGCGGATGCTCAACCAGTGCCTGGCCGACGTCGGGGCCACCAGGCAGCACGTGGAATACTCCTTCAGGGAGCCCGGCATCTTCCAGAATTTTTGCCATCAGCACACCACCACAAATACTGCTCTTGGGATCGGGCTTCAGTATCACGCAGTTACCCATGGCCAACGCCGGAAATACGGACCGCATGGCAAGAAGGATAGGGAAGTTCCAGGGGGCGATAACGCCCACGGTACCAATGGGCACACGCTTCCAGTAGTTTCGTTTTCCTGGCATATTGGACGGGAAGATTTCGCCACTGGGTTGCATTGGCAGGGCCGCCGCCATCTGAGCCTGTTCATAGGTGGCCTGCAACTCCCAGTCCGCCTTTGGACCGATGGAGCCGCACTCACGGGTATTCCATCCGTTGATTTCATCCGCGCGTTCCTTGAGCAGGGTGGCGGCTTTACGCAGGATCTCGGCTTTTTGATCAAAGGGAACCGCCACCCACTGCGTCTGGGCGTCCCTGGCAGTGGTTGCAGCCCGGTCAACGTCAGACGGCGTCGCGGCTTTCAGCTGTGAAATAACCTCTCCGGTCGCGGGTTCCGTAACGTTGATCTGCTCGCCGTTCCCGCTCTTCCATGATCCCAGGAACAGGCGCTGCTGCCACACGGGGTTTGCTGGCATATCCATGATCTGTCCTCCTTAATGTTTCCGTCGTGATCAGGCGTGGGCCCGGTTGATCTGGTCGCTGATGTAATGTGCCAGTGCGTACACGGTTTCCGACGGGTTGTAGCCGATCGACGTAGGCAGCAGGCTCGCATCCACGATGTAAAGGTTCTTTATCTCGTGGGTTTCGCCCATGGGTGAAACCACGGTGGTCTTGGGGTCCGCGCCCATGCGGCAGGTGCCCTGGGGGTGGAACGACGTGTACCGATAGCGAGCGGGCTCGTTGTCGAGGCTGTCGATCACGGCATCGATCTGATCGACGCTGTCGATGGTCAGTTTCTGGGAAGTAGGAATATAAAGCTGCTTGGCACCGGCCGCAAACAGTACTCTCGCGTTGGTCTTGAGGCCTTCCTTCATGATGTCGAAATCGCCATCATCAACGAAGTACTTGATCTCCTTGGCGCCGTTTTTCCAGTTCACTTCGCCCACGTTCTGGTCGTGGATCAGGGTGATCAGGCGAACGGTGTTCCGGTATTTGGACATGTAGGACGCGTAGGGTTTTCCGGTGCCAGGCTCCACCTGGAAGCTGGCTTCTACTGGATCCTGAATGGCGTCCAGAAGCAGGTAACCACCGTCTTTTGGCATGGTGTGCTTGTCCATGTATAGGGAATGGGTGGCGCCGTAGAAATTATCGATATCCTCATCGAACATGCCGGTGACTGACATGGTGGGATGGCAGGCGAAATTCTTGCCAACCTGCCCGTTACCGTTGGCCAGATTGCTTTTCTGCAGCAGGATCGGCATCTGGATCGGGCCGGCGGCACCGACCACAATCGGCGCGTTGACCCTGAGTTTGCTTTTAACCGTTTTGCTCTGTTGATCGACGATTTCCGCCAGTACGCCCGTTGCCTTGCCGTTGTTGGCCAGGATCTGAGTGGCTCGCGTATCGGAATAAATCGTAGCGCCATAGGCTACGGCCCAGGGCAGGTAAGTAATGAGCATGGACTGTTTGCGGTCTGACTTGCAGCCAGCGAAACAGAAGCCGGTCATGGCGCAGTTACGGATATTGCGTTTGGCGTTGCCCTCGGGAAGGTTCAGTTTTTTCATGCCTCCTTTGAGCAGTTGGGCGCCGGCACTGGTTTCAAACGCCTTATTGGGGGCGATGCCGAGGTTGGCTTCGACTTTGTCAAAGTAAGGAGCCATGACTTTGGGCGTCAGGTTGGTTAGACCGAACTCTTTCGCCCATCGATCGAGATAGTAGTCCGGAGTGCGAAAGCACAATGCCGCATTGACGACGGTAGAGCCACCAACACAGGCACCCTGCAGAATCGATATGTCGCCCGCGGAATTGGACTGGCCGCCATGATCGGCATAGAGGGTGTCCATAGACACAGCGTGCATTTCGGTAAATTTCTCGGAAGGCACGTAAGGGCCGGCTTCCAGTACCACCACTTTTTTGCCTGCTTTCGCCAGCTCGTAGGCGGCAATGGCACCACCGGCACCCGAGCCGATGATGACGGCGTCAGCATTGAGTTCGATGTTGTCATTGGTGACATCTGACGCTTGGGTGACCTGCAAACCATGGGCAGGCACCGTTTTAGCTTTGATTGTTTCTTGCATGGTCTACTCCCGCCTTTCAGCTTTTCGGTAGAGGGGCGTTGCCCAACGATTCCAGGTTCCACTTATCCGTTACGGGCCCGCCGTAGCCCAGAGGTGCCCAAGTTGGCGGGTTCGCCCAGTAGGACAGGCCAACCAGTTTTTTCAGGCCCATGGCCAGTGCCCGATGAGGCACCTCATCGGAATCGGCCCAGGTGTCACAGAAGGTAGCGGCCTGCTCGTCGGATAAGTCCACAAAGGGCTTGCCATACTCGGCTTTGGGGCCGTCGTTGAAATAGGCGATACCGCCTTTCAGGCCTTCAAGGATATGAGGTTCCATGGTGGCCAGCAGCGCGGCGTCCAGTGTCTGCATGACCGGAATTTCGCTGGCGGGAACCAAGCCAGTTCCTTCGGTTACCAGCATGACCTTCATGAGCCGATGCATGACTTGGTATTCGCTGGCGGACATTACCTTAATGCCCTCTGGCATTGAGGCGAAGGCATTCGCAGCACCGAGAAGCCCGGTGCCTACGGAAGCCGCCACCGCGAGGCCGCTGGCGGCCTTCAGGAAGCTGCGGCGGCTCAGGCCGTTGATCTGGTCGATGGCTTCTTTTGTTTGATCGCTCATCTGACTCATAGTCTTCTCCGGAATCATTGCCTGGGTTAGCAGGCTCTTACTTGTGAATATGGGCTCAGAATACCTTCAGTACGCGAAAGTTCACGCGGGTATCCTCTTCGAAACCGTTTTCCACGTTAATGTCTTGGCCGGCCTGGACCTGCAGTTGCACGGTCGGGTCGACAAAGGTGGCATAGGTGGCCAACCAGCGGTTGGTGTTGACGCGGTCGTCCTGATCCTGTCCGCCAACGGTGGTTTCTCCTCCAAAGGAATGGTAGTAGGAAAGCGCCACATGACTTTGCTTGGATAACAGGTAGCGGAGGTGACCTTGCAGGCTCTGGGCGTCTTCCTGTTCGCGTTTAAAGCCCAGGAAATCATCATTGTCTCCGTACACGGAATACTCCGCGATCAGATCCAGAACCACACTGTTGCTCAAATGCTTGACATAGGCCGCCTGAAAAATGCCCTTCCAGCGGTTCTCGCCAATGTTCACTGGTCCCTTGTCGTCATCGTACTGGCCGACAGGTACGGAGGCGAAAGCGGACAGGCCAACCCATTGTTGATCGTCGGGGTTGTTGAGAACCCAGGCAGTTGCGCCAATGATGGGGTCGCCGACGCCGCTTTCCGAGGTGGGTTGAAGCGGGCCAAACGGCTCCTCCAGTTCCACCTTGCCGAAAGGCACGATGATCTGTGGGTCCACGATCACACCGCCAATGTCCATGTAGTGAACGAAACGGGCGAGGCCGATGATGGTATTTAGTCCAGCATCCACCGGTACCTTGTCGCCATCGGCGTAGACAGTATCGCGGGTTGCGTACTGGCCATAGAGGATGCCGAGGTTCACGCCCGCAGGCAGTGGCGTGTAGTCGCCTGGGTCAGTGGCAATTTCGGCTGCTTGGGTCGTGGCGGAGAAAAAGCCGGTGGTAAGTGCCAGGGCAGAACCCATGGCCAATGATTTGAACGGTGTGTTCTTCAGCGTCGATCGCATGGTTGGTCTCCAGATATCGTGTTGTTTTTGTCAACGCGAAAACGGATAGCGACGATCGTGCCAGAAAATCGGATTTTCAAAAAAATATCTTATATACAGTTAGTTAAGTATTTATCGCTATTTCTGGGGCAGGGTTGGGTAGGGTCATGAATGTCTCAATTCGGGAAACATGGAGACACTGTCTCATAATGAGACAGTGCGTGGCATACCAACGAATTTCCGCGCAATCGTTACAAATAAACGTGTTAAAGTTTCACGGGTATGACAACAAGAGCCGACATGGCCAGAACGCAGGGTCGCATCAAACGAAGATAATCAGCCCTGCGAGAGAGGTAACATTATGAACGCCATTATTCCTGCCGACCACAGGCGAGCCAAGGCACGTGAAACGTTTTTCGAACATGGTCAGATTCCAACGGGCTTGATTGACGATGCTATTGTCAATTCCTGGCAGCGTTGTTCCGCAGCGAGCAAAAACGTCAGTGAACGGGTTCAATTCGACACTGTGTCCAGAAGTGGTCTGTTGGAGCTCATGGACAGCAACCAAATCCTGCTGGAGGCGGCCACCCAGCCGTTGGAACAGTTAGGCCAGACCGTTAATGGCGCCGGCTATTCCGTCCTACTGACGGATGACAAAGGGGTTGCTCTAGCGGCGCGACGTTCGGGGCGATGCGCTAACACTCTGATTAACGGTGCGTTCCGGCAGGGCGTCAACCTTTCCGAGGCGACCATCGGCACTTCTGCGATGTCTTGTGCCGTGTCAGAACGGCGTCCTGTACTGGTCTCTGGAGTTGAGCACTACCTGCATGCCAACCGGGTATTCAATTGTGCGGCTTCTCCCATTGTCGACCCCATGGGCCGGGTACTAGGTGCCATCGATATTACTCGTGGTAATCCGCTGGAGCCGGGAAGCGCTCTTTCGTTGGTGCAACAGTGTTCGGCTCGGGTCGAACGCCAGTTGATGGGGATGTTGTCGCCCTGGCTCATGGTCAGCCTAGGTTGGGAGCAGAATGATCTTCGTGCCTCTGGTGATCTACTGGTAGCGCTTGGGCAGGAGGGGCAGGTGCTGGGCCTGTCGCCGCGGGTGCGTGAGTTGACGGGGCTGGCCTCAACGGATGAGAGGTTGTGCTTTCAGGATCTGTTTGACCTGCGCTTTGATGAGCTGGTCGATGGGTTTCGTGGTCGGAAGCAGCCGATGACGGCCAGGATGCACTCCGGGCTGTCATTTTCGCTTCGCCCGGTGAATACCGATGCTCGAAAAACCGTCAGGCGCAGTTCTGCGAATCCTCCGGCGAAGCGTTTGCCGGACTCCACGGATTTTGGTGATCCTGCCATCAGCCGTCAGGCCACCCTTGCAGGCAGAGCGATGGAGAAGGGATTGCCGGTGCTGATACTGGGAGAGACCGGAACCGGGAAGGAAGTGATGGCGAAATCGCTTCATAGTGGCAGCATGTCTTCCTCCGGCACGTTCGTTGCCATCAACTGCGCCGCCATCCCGGAGTCGCTGATTGAAGGCGAATTGTTTGGCCATGCCGAGGGCGCCTACACGGGTGCTCGGCGAGGGGGTGCTCCTGGCAAGATTGAGCATGCGGATGGTGGCACCCTGTTTCTGGACGAAATTGGTGACATGCCGTTGGGACTTCAGTCGCGGTTATTGAGAGTGTTGGAAACTCGGGAAGTGACCCGTCTCGGAAGTGCAACACCAAAGCCGGTCCGTTTCCAGTTGATCTGCGCAACCCATCGGAACCTATCGGAAGCCGCCCAAAACGGGGATTTCCGCGAAGACCTGCTCTATCGCATTAAAGGTATGACAGTACGCTTGCCAAGGCTGGCGGAACGTTCGGACCTGAAAAACTTCATTGTCGACCGGTGCCGGGTTCTGACACAGGGCAGTCGCGAGCTCTCACAAGACTGTCTGGATGGATTGATCCGTTACGACTGGCCGGGAAATGTCCGTGAGCTCATTTACGCTCTGACCCATGCCGACGCACTGGCGGAGCCTGATGAAGTGCTGGAACTTTGCCATTTTCCGGAAGAAATAGCGGCCCCGACAACCGTGGCCGTTGGAAGCAATCGTACGGTGAATAGAGGCGGTACCCTCAAGAGCCTGGAACGTGCTGTTATTGACGAGGCGCTGGCTATTGAGGGGGGCAATGTCAGCCGGGCAGCGAAACGGCTGGGCATTGGTCGAGCGACACTGTATCGCCGCTTCAAAGCCGGCAGTGAGAACGGGCCCTAGTGTCTGTGGTTGTCACTCGGCGGAGGGAGGGCCCGGAAACACGGATCAGCGTGCAGTACTGAGGTCGGTATAAAGCTGATGGGTCAGCTCACGCTGAACTTGTAGACGATCAGTAATTCCCTGCACCACTTCCATTCGGGCCACGGCCCCGGCCTGAATATCCTTCATTGCCTGTAAGGCTTCACCGGACTGGCCCAGGCACTGGTTGCACGACTCGCGGATTCTCTCCATGCCATTGCCCGCGTCCACCGACGTGGTTGTCAGGCTGTTGGCGATGGCGCGAATGCCTTCGCTGGATTCGTTGGCACGAACCGCAAGATGGCGCACTTCGTCTGCCACCACGGCGAACCCTCTGCCATGTTCCCCCGCCCGGGCGGCTTCAATGGAAGCGTTCAGGGCCAGCAGATTGGTCTGTTTGGCAATATCCTGAATGTTGCCGACGATGCTGCCAATTTCCTCGGACTGTGTACCCAGTTGGGTGAAGACCTCGTCAATGCGTCCCATGAAATCGGCCAGTTCCCGGATGGAGGCTTCGGAGTCGGAAATGCAGCTGGCGCTGTGGGTGACTTTGGCGCCCGATGCCTTGGCGAGTTTGCCGGCCTCGCCCATTTCTTCCAGGATGACCTCGACATTATTGCGCAAATCGTCGAGGTGGCTGATGAGCATGGGGTCGGGGGCTAACGGTTGTTCTTGCAGGTTGGTTTCCGGCACCGGCTCTGCGACAGGTTCCGGTACGGGCACCGGTATTTCCTCACGGACGGTGATAACCTCTGGCTGCCATTTCACGCAGAGGGCGAGAGCGGCGGCAACAAGGCCCAGGGTCAGAGTTGCGGCAACAACCTGAAGGAGGCTGCCTGCCGTGGCAAGCAACAATACGATGCCCACTAACGCCAGGATCAGTGCGCCGTAGATGGGGGTTTTGGAAGTTCCGGAGTGTGTCGGTTCCTGTTCGAACGCGAGGGTGTCGGCCATAGTGGTGTTTCCGCAGGGCAATAGTTCTGATTGTGCTGAAACGCTAAGGCTTTTTTGGCGGCGCCACTATCCGCTGAGTGCAGAGGTGTGTCCGTATAATGAAGTTGGGTGCTGGCGAGAGTAAAAGCCAGGCCGGGAGACGAACGGGCCTGGCTTGTATGTCGATCAGGCCAGGTTGTTGACCAGGATCTGGGTTAGCTTGTCCGGGCACTCAACGGAAGGCACATGGCCAACCTGCTCCAGAATGACCGGCTCCGCCGCGCCGCTGGCGTCGGCCAGCGCCCTCAGGGTGTCTGGCGGTGTGGCCACGTCGTCGGACCCTCCCACTAACCGGAGTGGTACGCGTTGCTCGCTGAGCATTTCGCGGAAGTCGACCCGCCCCAGCATTTCGCACAGCAGGGCATAACTACGGTTATCGCCGCGCCCCATGATCACGCGCCAGCCTTCCACCAGCGCTGGTTGCTGTTCGCAGACGCTGGGGCCGAACCAGCGCGGCACAATATCCACCGCCATGGTGCTCAGGCCCAGTTCCAGAACGCTCGCAGAACGGGTGTTCCATGCATCGGGGGTGCCGATGACGGCTCCGGTGTTGGTGAGTGTGGCGGACAGCAATCGGTCTGCATGCTTGCTGACGAGCTGTTGGCCAATCACGCCCCCGATGGACGTGCCCGCGAAGTGGAAACGCTGTGCCTCGGCGGCAGTGGCGAGTACGAGGGCCTCCTGTGACAAGTCTTCAGGGGTGATCTGGTCACTGGCCTCTGGCCAGGCCGCGCTGGCGCCATGTCCTGGCAAGTCCCAGGTGAGTACCCGGAAGCTGTTCAGCAGTGCGGGGATCATGTCGTCCCACACGGCCTGCGTCATGCCCAGAGGGTGTGCCAGCATCAGCAGCGGTTTTGTGCTGTCACCGAGCAGGCGGTAACAGACAGTGCGGCCGTTGTGTTTCAGAAAAGCCATGGTAGCTCCTTGCCTCAGACGCGTTCGATAAGTGTTGCAATACCCTGGCCGACGCCAACACACATGGTGCAAAGCGCGTATCGGCCGCCGGTGTGTTGCAGCTGGTGGGCTGCCGTTTGCAGCAGTCGTGCGCCAGACATGCCCAGTGGATGCCCAAGGGCGATGGCGCCGCCGTTCGGGTTGACCCGGGGATCGTCGTCGGCAACGCCCAGTTCCCGTAGTACGGCCAGTCCTTGCGCTGCAAAGGCTTCGTTCAGTTCGATCACGTCGATGTCGTCAATGCCGATGCCTTGCTTCTCCAGCAGTTTTCGAACGGCGGGGACCGGGCCAATGCCCATAATACGCGGTTCCACGCCGGCCGTGGCCATGCCCAGGATTCGGGCCATGGGTTTTAGGTCGTGGGCTTTTACCGCATTTTCACTGGCAACCAGCATAGCCGCAGCACCATCGTTGACGCCGGAGGCATTGCCGGCGGTCACGCTTCCGCCTTCCCGGAAAGGGGTTGGCAAGGAGGCGAGTTTCTCCAGGGTGCTTGCACGAGGATGTTCGTCGGCATCGAATACCAGTGGGTCCTGTTTTCGGCGCGGAATGGATACCGGCACGATTTCTTCTGCGAAGCGGCCTTCCTTCTGTGCCCGGGCGGTTTTTTCCTGGGAACGGAAGGCAAACAGGTCCTGATCTTCCCGCGACACCTGGTACTGCTCGGCGACGTTTTCCGCGGTTTCCGGCATGGAGTCGATGCCGTATTGCTTCTTCATCAGTGGGTTCACGAAGCGCCAGCCGATGGTGGTGTCTTCGATCTTCTGATCCCGTGAAAAAGCCGAGTCAGCCTTGCCCATCACATAGGGCGCGCGGGACATGGATTCCACGCCGCCGGCCAGTACCAGCTCCATTTCGCCGGCGCGTATGGCGCGAAAGGCGGTGCCCACTGCGTCCATGCCGGAGCCACACAGGCGGTTGAGGGTCGTGCCGGGCACGGAGGTGGGCAGGCCTGCGAGCAGGGCAGACATCCGGGCAATATTGCGGTTGTCTTCACCGGCCTGGTTTGCAGACCCCATCATCACTTCGTCGATGGCGGCGGGGTCGAGTTCCGGGGCCTGTTCCAGTACAGCCTTGAAGATATGTGCCGCGAGGTCATCGGGGCGAACGCTGGCCAGGGTGCCGCCGAAACGGCCAATGGCCGAACGGCGGGGGTGGCAGAGATAAACGTCAGTCATGATAGTCCTCACTGTTGGCCGGCATGATGCGCGTTGGTGCGCGCTTTCAGGTCACGCAGGATGTCCAGCTCTTTGGCACTGGGTTCCGGCGTTGTTTCCAGCTGTTCCGCAAACCGGATCTCCCAGCCAGTCGCTTCGATCACTTCTTCCCGGGTTACGTTCGGGTGTAAGGATGTGACCACCAGTTCTTTGGTGTCCGGATCGGGCTTGAGAATGCACAGATCGGTAATCACCACCGTGGGGCCGCGACCGATATTAGGGACATTATCCCGTGCGGTGCCGTCACGTCCAAAGCCAACGGTGGTGACGAAGTCCACGTCCTTCACGAAGGTGCGTTTGGAATGCTTCACGGTAATGAACACTTCCTTCGCGTTGGTGGCGATTTCAGGGGCACCGCCACCGCCTGGCAGTCGCACTTTCGGTTCGCGGTAGTCTCCAATCAGGGTGGTGTTGAGGTTGGCGAAACGGTCGATCTGGGCGGTGCCCAGGAAGCCGACACTGATGTGGCCGCCCTGGAGCCAGTAGCGGAACATCTCCGGAACGCCGACGGTGGTCAACGCCGATTCGCACAGTTCGCCATCACCGATGGACAGTGGAAGAACGTCCGGTTTGGTCTGCAGGGTGCCGGATTCGTAAATCAGGGTGACGTCGGGCGCGTGGGTCAGGCGTGCCAGGTTGGCGGCCTCACTGGGCAGGCCGATACCGACGAAACAGGTCATGTCGTTGGTCAGTGCGCGGGCGGCAGTGACGCTCATCATTTCCGAAGAGGTAAATTCAAGGCTCATCACGCAGCTCCTTTTTCAAATACGTTGTCTTTCAGCCAGCTCTGGAAGGTTTCCCGGTCCCGGGCAATGCCGTCCCACTCTTTGTAGAAAGCGTTGTCGCGGTCGTAGTAGCCCAGCGCATAGGACGGGCTGGCGCCTTTCGGGGCCTCGGCAATGGCCGTAACCGCCCAGGACGGCAACACGCAGGCGTTCACCGAAGCGCCCAGATCGTCCACCACTTCTTCAACGGTCACGATGCTGCGCTTGGCGGCCAGAACCACTTCTTTCTGGATACCCACAATGCCTTCTATCAGTACATTGCCTTTGCGGTCGGCCCGCTGGGCATGAATCACAGCAACGTCCGGACGTACCGATGGCACGGCGGCCAGGCGCTCTCCGGTGAACGGGCACTCGATGAATTTGATCTGGTCATTCACCTTTGGCAGATCGCTGCCCACGTAGCCACGGAGCACTGCCAGTGGCAGGCCAGCAGCACCGGCTTCATAGGCGCAGGCCATGGCAGCGTGGCTGTGCTCCAGGATCTCCAGTTTATTCGGCCAGCCTTTCTCGACGGCATCTCGCAGGCGATGCAGTGAGCCCACGCCTGGGTTTCCGCCCCAGGAGAAGATCAGTTTCCGGACGCAACCCGCACCGATCATCTGGTCGTACACCAGATCCGGTGTCATGCGGATGAGCGTCAGGTCGCGCTTTTCCTGGCGGATGATTTCGTGGCCCGCAGCGAAGGGGATCAGGTGTGTAAAGCCTTCCATACAGACCGTGTCGCCGTTGCTGATATAGCGGCTCACGGCTTCCTTGAGAGAGAGAAATTCAGCCATTACAGAATCTCCAGTGCAGTGCATTGTTGAAAAGTTCGATATACGAACATAAGTTTAATATGCGAACATAATGACTCGAAGGTTTTGTCGTCGTCAAGTACAAATTTTCACCAGTTGATAAAAATGCACGGATGTTCGGATAGCGAACGAGCTGTTACCATTCGAACAGGCTGTGTTCAGGCGAGTAAGGAGTAGGAATGGACGATCAGGTTCTCAGGCCCGGAGACCGGGATTATGTAGGCGCACTGGCGTCAGGGTTGGAAGTGTTGCAGGCGTTTGACGCTGAGCATCCACGGATGACCCTGAGCGAGGTGGCGACACGGACGGATATGGACCGGGCCAAGGCGCGGCGTTTCCTGCTCACTCTCCACGCACTGGGATTCGTGAAGCGCAACGGCCGGCAGTTCGAACTGACGCCCCGGGTTTTACAGCTGGGTTATGCTTACCAGGCCTCGAACCAATATCGGGCGGTCATCCAGCAATACCTGGAGGACATCACGGCGGAACTCGGGGAGTCGTCCTCGCTGGCGGTGCTGGATGGTGACGATGTGGTGTACGTGGTGCGCTCTTCGGCCCGACACCGGCTGATGGCGATTACCCTCTCGGTGGGTACACGACTTCCGGCGGCCTATACCTCTATGGGCCGGGTGCTGCTGGCGCAGTTGCCGGAAGCGGAGCTGGAGACGTTTCTTCTTCGCGTGAAGCTCGAGCCCTATACCGCTTCTTCCATTACCAATGCCAATGCCCTGAAGAAAGACATTGCGAAGGTCCGGGAGCAGGGCTATTCGATTGTGGATCAGGAGCTCGACTCAGGCCTTCGTTCCGCTGCGGTGCCGGTGTTTGCCGGCAATGGCGAGCTGCTGGGCGCGATCAATATCAGTACCAATGCGGCGCGGGTGGATATGGAAACACTGGTGGGGGTGTATTTGCCCCGGTTGCAGCAGGCGGCCGAGGCTGTACGGCGAACGACCCGCTGAAATCACGGATACCGGCCCGTCAGCCGGTTTTCCACCAGCTCATCCAGAATCGTGTTCGCCAGCCGCATCACCGCATTGGGGTTTTCTCCCCGTCGCCGTGACGCAATGACCGGTACGCTGATGTTGTCATCTTCCAGAGGCATGTAGTCCACACCTTCCCGGTTCAGCCGTCGGACCTGCTCTGGCACCAGGGTAAACCCCATATCCGAAGCCACCAGTGACAGCGCCGTCTGCAGGTCGTTGACCTGTTGCATCACGTTGATACGCAACCCGCGACGGTGGAAAAGGCCCTGGGTCAGATCGGCGAAGTTCGGGCCCGGGCCGGACGGGAAGGTGATCATCGGCCATTCCGACAGCTCCTTCATGGACGGTGGGTGCCGGGTCAGGGGGTTGCCGGCGGGAATGGCCGCGATAATGGGTTCGTCGAACAACAGTTCCTGATCAACATCCGGGTCTTCGATGCGCACCCGGCCAAAACCGATATCAATCTTCCCCGATTTCAGCGCATCTACCTGCTCCCGTGTTTTCAGTTCGTGCAGGATGATTTCCAGGTTCTTGTTGCGCCGCAGGCGCCGGACCATCAGTGGCAGTTGCCCGTAGAACACGGAGGGTACGAAGCCGATGGAAAAAACGGTTTTGCGGTGTTGGGCGATCCGGCGGGTGTCGCTGACGGTTGCGGCCATCTTGTCGAGAATCTGCCGTGCCTGCTCAAGAAAGTATTCACCGCCGGTCGTTAATACCAGCCCCCGGGGCTTCCGAATGAACAGCGCAACCCCCACTTCTTCTTCCAGCTGTTTGATGGCACGGGTCAGAGGTGGCTGGGCGATAAACAGCTTTTCCGCAGCACGAGTGAGGTTCAGTTCCTCTGCCACCGCCACGAAGTAGCGCAAGTGTCTCAGCTCCATCCATACCTCCAGGGTATCGCTTCGTACTTAATCAATATTGGTTCCCATACGTGAAACTTCGTACTGTCCGAATGACAGGCATTTTAACTTGCGATTCGGAGAGCACATGTCCGCCACCATTCAGTCCATTGAAGCCATCCTGGTCGATATCCCGACCATTCGGCCGCACAAACTATCCATGACAACCATGGGGGTTCAGACCATGGTGATCGTGCGGATGAAGGACTCCGATGGCCTGGAAGGTTTGGGTGAAGCCACCACGATTGGCGGCCTGGCCTACGGCCCGGAAAGCCCCGAAAGCGTGAAACTTACCATCGACACGTATTTCAAGCCACTGCTGATCGATCAACCAGCGGATGCCATCAATACTCTTAGAGTAAGGCTAAACCGTGCGACCCGCGGAAACAACCTGGCCAAGTCCGCCATTGAAACCGCGCTGCTGGATCTGCAGGGAAAGCGCCTGAATCGTCCGGTTTCCGATCTGCTCGGCGGCGCTCTGCATCAGCACATTCCGGTGCTCTGGACGTTGGCCAGTGGTGATACCGCCAAAGATATCGATGAGGCGCACAGTCTGATCGCGCAACAACGCCATTGCGATTTCAAGCTGAAAATTGGTTCTCGCGCGGTGATGGATGATGTGCGCCATGTGGCGGCTATCAAAGAAGCCGTGGGGGAGCAGGCCAGTGTGCGTGTTGACGTCAATCAGGCCTGGGATGAAGCCACGGCAGCCAAGGGTATGGCTGAGTTGCAAGCCGCGGGCATTGATCTGGTGGAGCAGCCGACTCCGATGAAGGATTTCGGAGCCCTGGTACGACTGTCCGAAAAATTCCATATCCCGATTCTGGCCGATGAATCCGTAGCCGACGCCAAGGATCTGTTTGCCCTGGCGGCCGGAGGATTCGCCGGTGCGGTGGCCATGAAAATTGCCAAGGCAGGCGGTCCGATCCGAGCGTTGGAACAGGCGACGGTTGCCCAGTCTGCGGGGCTTGGACTGTACGGCGGCACCCTGCTGGAAGGCACCATCGGTACCGCCGCGTCCCTGCACGCCTGGTCCACGCTGGAAACCCTTCACTGGGGAACAGAGATGTTCGGCCCGCTACTGATGAAAGACGACATCGTGGTGCGCCCGCTGAACTTCCACTCCAACGGCGTGGACCTGCCGCAGGGCCCGGGCCTGGGTGTCGAGATTGATGAAGACAAGCTGGCGGTCTATCGCAGAGACGCATAGGGCGCCGGCCGTAAGTACGCCGCAAGAATGGATAACGGAGGAAAGCACATGCTGTTCAAAGTTGAGATGAAAGTGAACATCCCCCACGACATGCCCGCCGATGTGGTAGCGGACATCAAGGCCCGGGAAAAAGCTTACGCCCAGGACCTGCAGGAAAAGGGCAAATGGCGCCACCTGTGGCGTGTGGCGGGTAGCTACGCCAACGTCAGTATTTTTGATGTGGAGGACAACGCCGAGCTGCAGGACCTGGTCGGCAACCTTCCGCTGTTCCCGTACATGGATATCACCGTTGCGCCCCTGTGCCGTCACCCGTCATCCATTCGCGAGGATGACCGCTAACGGGCGTAATCAGCCAATACCGGCGCCCAATGTTTTCAGGCGCCACACAGAACTTGTTGCCAATTGATTGGGATGTCTGGAGCAACAACAACAAAAGACCGAGGAGACCAACAATGACCGTTAAGACCATGCAATCCGCAGATGTGAAGGAACTGCTGGAGAAAGTAGCCGGCTTCGACAAGGACGGTGGCAATGAGCGTATGAAGAAGATCGTTCATCGCGTCATGCACGATATTTTCCAGATCGTGGAAGATTTCGATGTCACGCCCGAGGAGTTCTGGAGCGCCGTATATTACGTGGGTGAACTGGGCGCAAATGGGGAGGCAGCCCTGCTGGCGCCGGGCCTGGGTATGGACCGTTACCTGGACATTCGCCAGGACGCCGAAGACGAGCAGGCCGGCCTGACCGGCGGTACGCCGCGCACCATCGAAGGCCCGCTGTACGTTGCCGGCGCCCCCATGAGCGAAGGCTTTGATCGCATGGACGACGGCTCCGACAAGGACGCCGAAGCCATCCTGATCAAGGGCCGAATCACCGATGAAAACGGTGAGCCGCTGGCGAACGCGGTCGTGGATATCTGGCACGCGGATACCAAGGGTGCCTACTCCTATTTCGACCAATCGCAGAGCGAGTACAACCTGCGCCGTCGTATCAAAACCGACGCCGAAGGCCGGTACGCCGCCCAGAGCATCATGCCGTCCGGTTACGGTTGCCCGCCGGAAGGCTCCACTCAGCAGTTGCTGAATCATCTGGGCCGTCACGGTCAACGCCCCGCGCACATTCATTATTTTGTGTCGAAGCCGGGTTACAAGCACCTGACGACGCAGATCAACATTGCCGGTGACGAGTACACCTACGACGACTTTGCATTTGCCACCCGCGAAGAACTGGTGGTTGCCGCCAATCGTGTTGAGCAGTCGGAAACAGGTGCACAGCATGGCGTGAACGGACCGATTACCGAGGTTGAGTTCAACGTCACTCTGGTTGCGACAGACAAGCCCGAGCTCCAGGAACGCCACGCACGCCGTCGCGCCCTGGAAACCGACGTTGCCTAAGCGCCACCCAAGAACAAGACGGAGTGAACGACATGACTAGCAAACTCGACAAGCTTGCAGACAAAGTACGCGACGCGGTGATCGCGGATCCGGAAACCGGCCGTTATCAGTGTGATCGGGGTATCTTCACCGACCAGGAACTGTTTGACCTGGAGATGAAGTACATCTTTGAAGGCAACTGGGTGTACCTCGCCCATGAAAGCCAGATTCCGGAGCCGGGCGATTACTTCACCGTGACCGTGGGTCGCCAGCCGGTAGTAATCACCCGCACCAAGGATGGCGAGCTCAAAGCCATACTGAACACCTGCTCGCACCGTGGCGCCACCCTCTGCCGCAAGAAGCGTGGCAACAAGACCTCCTTTACCTGCCCGTTCCACGGTTGGACCTTCCGGAACGACGGCCAGTTGCTGAAGGCGAAAGACCAGAAGAAGGGCGGTTACCCGGAGCAGTTCAATACCGACGGCTCCCACGATCTGAAGCAGATGCCGAAGTTCGGCAATTACCGTGGCTTCCTGTTTGGCAGCCTCAATGCCGATGTGCTTCCGCTCGAGGAACATCTGGGTGAAACCACCAAGATCATCGACAACATCGTGGATCAGTCGGAAGACGGCCTGGAAATTCTGCGGGGCAGTTCGACCTACACCTATGAAGGTAACTGGAAGCTGACCGCCGAAAACGGTGCGGACGGCTACCACGTGGGCACCGTCCACTGGAACTACCTCTCCACCATGGGGCAGCGTAATTACGACAAGGGCGGCACCGAAGCGGTGGATGCCAAGAGCTGGTCTGCCGAGGGTGGTTTCTACTCCTTCGAGAACGGCCACATGATGTTGTGGACCCGCTTGCTGAACCCGGAAGTGCGTCCGATCTTCAGCCAGCTGGAACGTCTGGAGAAAACCTACGGCGAAGCTCGCGCCGATTCCATCGTTCGTACCACCAAAAATCTGTGCCTGTACCCGAACGTCTACCTGATGGACCAGTTCTCGACTCAGATCCGTGTGACCCGGCCGATCGATGTCAACAAGACGGAAGTCACCATTTACGCCTTTGGCCCGAAGAATGAGCCGGCAGAGCTGCGCGCCAAGCGCATCCGTCAGTACGAGGACTTCTTCAACGTGACCGGTATGGGCACTCCGGACGATCTGGAAGAATTCCGTGCCTGCCAGAACGGTTACGAAGCCCAGGACATGCGTTGGAACGATATGAGCCGCGGTGCCGCTCACTGGATCGACGGCCCGGATGAGCACGCCGACCAGATCGACATGAAGCCGACCATGAGCGGCGCCCGCCCGGACGACGAAGGCCTGTATGTGAATCACCACAAGCATTGGCAGGTTGAGATGACTCGCGCCATCGAGGCCGAGCGTGCCCGTTTCATTCCTTTGGCTTCGAGTTCAACAGATTCAGAGGAGGCTTCCGCATGAGCCTGAGCTATCACGATATCGAACAGTTCATCATCCGTGAGGCCCGTTTTCTGGACGACCGGGAGTGGGACAAGTGGCTGGAGTGCTACCACGAGGACGTCACCTACTGGATGCCGGCCTGGGACGATGACGATGAGCTGACAGAAGATCCGCAAAGCGAGATCTCGCTCATCTATTACCCCAACAAGGAAGGTCTGGAAGACCGGATCTACCGGATCAAAACCGAGCGTTCCGGCGCCAGTTCCATGCCCGAGCCGCGCACGACCCATTTCACCAGCAATCTGGAGATTCTGTCCCAGAACGAGAGTGAAGTGACATTGCGGTTTAACTGGCTGACCAAGTCCTATCGCTACAAGAAAACAGCGGAATTCTTTGGAACGTCTTTCTACACCCTGGATGTCACCGGCGACCAGCCGCTGATCCGGGAGAAGAGGATGGTCCTGAACAACGATTGCATCAATCAGGTGCTGGACGTTTATCACCTGTAATTGATGGGGAGAGCATCATCATGAGTTATAACATCGCGCTTAACTTTGAAGACGGCGTTACCCGTTTTGTGTCCTGCAACGAAGGCGAGACGGTTCTGGACGCCGCCTACCGTTCGCAGATCAATCTGCCCATGGACTGCTCCGATGGCGTCTGCGGCACCTGCAAGGGTGCCTGTCGTCAGGGCGAGTTCGACATGGGTGATGAATACATTGACGAAGCGCTGTCTGACGAGGAAGCCGAGCAGGGCATGGTGCTGACCTGCCAGATGGTGCCCTCCAGTGATTGTGTGGTGGAAGTGCCTGTCGCTTCCACCATGTGCAAGACCGGCAATGCGGAAGTGGCGGGGACGGTGGCCGAGGTGAACCTGATCTCGCCCACGTCGATCGAGCTGAAAATCACGGCCGATGAAGACATTGCCTTTCTGCCGGGACAGTACGTGAATATTCAGGTTCCGGGCTCCGAAGAGACCCGGGCCTACTCCTTCAGCTCGCCACCTGGCAGCCGTGATCTCAGTTTCCTGATTCGCAACGTGCCGGGCGGGCTGATGAGTTCGTGGCTCGTGGGCGAGGCCCGCACCGGTGACAAGGTGACCCTGACCGGCCCCATGGGCAGCTTCTACCTGCGTCCCGTTGAACGGTCGATACTGATGCTGGCAGGTGGCACCGGCCTGGCGCCCATGCTGGCAAAACTGGAATACCTGAAAGCCAATGGCTGTGATCAGCCAACTCATCTGGTGTATGGCGTCAGTAATGACGATGACCTGGTGTGCCTGGATATTCTGGACCGTTTTGCCGCGGAGCTGGATAACTTCAGCTACGTGACGGTTGTTTCCGGCGAAGAAAGTGACCATCCGCGAAAGGGGTATGTCACTCAGCATATGGACGAAGCGCCGGTGAACGACGGCGACGTGGATGTCTACCTCTGTGGTCCCCCTCCCATGGTGGATTCCGTGCTCGGGTTCTTCCGTGAGAAGGGCATTGAACCGAACTCCTTCCACTACGAGAAGTTCACACCCAGTGCACCGTCGGCCAGGGAGAAGGTCGCATGAAAGACCGCTTCACCGACAAGGTCATGGTGATTACCGGCGCCGCCCAGGGGATTGGCAAGCGCGTGGCCGAACTGGCCGCCGCCGAGGGCGCCAGGCTGCTTCTGGTTGATGTTGCGGATTACGTTCAGGGCGTTGCCGCCGAGTTGCGTGACCAGGGTGCTGATGCCGTGGCTGTCCAGGCCAACCTGGAAACCTGGGACGGTGCTGAAAGCGTTATGGCAGAAGCGCAGAAGCAGTACGGTCGCATCGATGTTTTGATCAACAATGTCGGCGGTACGATCTGGGCGCAGCCGTTTGAACACTACACCCCGGAGCAGATCGAGAAGGAGATCCAGCGTTCACTGTTTACCACGTTGTGGTGCTGCCGGGCGGTTCTGCCTCATATGCTTCAGCAGAAGGGTGGTGTCATCGTGAACGTATCGTCGGTGGCAACGCGCGGGCTGATGCGTGTGCCCTATGGCGCGGCCAAGGGCGGCGTGAACGCGATGACGGTGAACCTGGCCTATGAATACGCGCCGCACAATATTCGGGTAAATGCCGCCGCCCCCGGAGGCACAGAAGCGCCCCCGCGCCTGACGCCGCGCAATGCAAAAGAGCAGAGTGAGCAGGAGAAGGCCTGGTATCAGACGCTGATTGACCAGACCACGGAAAACAGCTTCATGAATCGTTATGGAACCCTGGACGAACAGGCCGAACCTATCCTGTTCCTGGCATCGGATGCGTCTTCCTATATGACCGGTACCGTGCTGCCTGTGGCAGGTGGTGACCTGGGATAACCCATTACACAGCTCCGCACAAGAACAAGAGCGGAAGTGAGAGATCATGAGAAACATCGACGTAAACGACGTTATTGATAACGCCACATTCAACAAATTCCACTGGAAAGTCCTTTTCTGGTGCACTCTGATTATTGTCTTCGACGGCTATGATCTGGTGATCTACGGGGTGGTGCTTCCCATCCTGATGGACCAGTGGGACCTGAACCCATACGTAGCCGGTTTGCTCGGCAGCAGCGCTCTGTTTGGCATGATGTTCGGGGCCATGGGGTTCGGCATGCTGTCGGACCGGCTCGGGCGCAAGAAAGTCATCATCACCTGTGTGGTGCTGTTCAGTGTGACCACGGTTATTAACGGTTTTGCCACCACGCCCTGGCAGTTCGGTATCCTGCGATTTATTGCCGGCCTCGGTATTGGCGGTGTTATGCCGAATGTGGTGTCCCTGATGAGTGAATACTCACCCAAGAAGAGTCGCAGCACTCTGGTGGCGCTGATGTTCAGTGGCTATGCGGTAGGCGGCATGATGTCTGCCGGCCTGGGCATCTGGATCGTGCCCAACTACGGGTGGGAAATCATGTTCTATCTGGCGGTGGTGCCGATGCTGATGCTGCCGTTCATGCTGAAATTCCTGCCGGAATCGGTGGCCTTCCTGATGGCACAGAAACGCGAGGGTGAAGCCCGCGATATCCTGACCCAGGTAGCTCCGCTCAAGCACATCAACGAACAGGACGTGTTGACGGTGCCGCCAACCACCGACAGCAAGGCCCCGGTGCTCGAGCTGTTTCGCGATGGGCGGGCAATGAGCACGATGATGTTTTGGGTGGCGTTCTTCTGCTGTCTGCTGATGGTGTACGCGCTGGGTTCCTGGTTGCCGAAGCTGATGTCCAATGCCGGTTATGCTCTGAGCTCCAGCCTGATGTTCCTGATGGTATTGAACGTCGGGGCGATCATAGGTGCCGTCGGCGGTGGCTGGTTGGCCGACCGACTGTCGCTGCGCTCGGTGCTGGTGTCTTTCTTTATTCTGGGCTCCGGGTCACTGGTGCTGTTGGGGTACGAAAGCCCGATGTGGTTCCTGTATATCCTGGTGGGCATTGCCGGTGCGACAACCATCGGCTCCCAGATCCTGCTTTACGCCTATGTTGCCCAGTACTACCCGACCAGTATCCGTTCCACCGGGCTGGGCTGGGCATCCGGCATTGGTCGCAATGGTGCTATTGTCGGGCCACTGTTAGGTGGCGCGCTGCTGGCCATGGCGCTGCCGCACCAGATGAACTTCCTCGCATTGGCGGTGCCGGGTGCCATTGCCACGGTGGCCATTGCTCTGGTCGGTAGTCGTGGATTTGGCTTCCGGCGTGAGCCGGTGGCTCCGAGCGACGGTATGGCTGTTAGCGGTAGCTAAAGCGTTGGAGTGTTGATGTGACCCCAGGGTAGACAGTCAGTCTGACCCTCCTTGGCCCCGGCGTGTAAGCGCCTGGGGCCCTTTTTCGTTAAGCAGAATCATAAAACCAACAATGGATTGCGCTTATGTCGAGATTTCTGAAAGACCTTTCTCTGCCGGCCATTGTGGCCGGGTTTCTGGCCGTTCTGGTGTCCTACTCCGGTCCGCTGGCCATTCTCTTCCAGGCCGGAGCAAGTGCTGGTATTTCCGACCAGATGATGACGTCCTGGGTCTGGGCAATCTCCATGGGGGCGGCGATCTCCGGCATCATTCTGTCGATCTGGCTCAAGGCGCCGGTCGTCACTGCCTGGTCGGCGCCCGGCACCGCGTTGTTGGTGGCGCTGTTTCCGGAACTGTCGCTGAACGAGGCCGTAGGCGCCTATATTACGGCGGCGGTCATCATTTTTATCATTGGTGTCTCAGGCACCTTTGACACGTTCGTTCGTGCCATTCCCAAGGGCATTGCGGCGGGCATGATGGCTGGCATCCTGTTCCAGTTCGGCGTGGGGGCGTTTACCGCGATTGAAACAACCCCGGCGCTGGCGATTGGCATGCTGCTTTCCTACGTGGTGTTCCGTCGTCTGTTTCCCAAGTACACCCTGGTTTTGCTGTTGATTGCCGGTGTGATTCTGGCGGTGGTATTGGAAGGGGCATCACTGTCTGGCGTGCGCTGGAGTATTGCAGTCCCACAGTTCATTGAGCCGGAGTGGAACCTGGGATCAACGTTGAGCCTGGCGATTCCGCTGGTACTGGTAAGCCTGACCGGGCAATTCCTCCCAGGCATGGCAATCTTGCAGGGGGCAGGGTACTCCGTCAGGGCCAAACCGATCATCGGGGTGACCAGCCTGGTATCGCTGCCGATGGCGTTCTTTGGCGGTATCACCACGGTGGTGGCGGCAATCACCGCCGCCATCTGCACGGGTAAGGATGCCCACGAAGACCCCTCCCGTCGATACGTTGCCGGTGTGTTTAACGGCGTGTTCTATCTGGTGGGTGGCCTGTTTGCCGGTACCATCGTCAGTCTGTTCACCTCACTGCCTGCGGCCTTTGTTGCGGTACTTGCGGGGCTGGCGTTGCTGGGGGCTATTGCGGGCAACCTGTTTTCCGCGCTGGAAGATGCCAGCCATCGTGAAGCGTCATTGATCACCTTTATTGTGACGGCCTCTGGCATGTCGGTGTTCGGGCTGTCGTCTGCGTTCTGGGGTGTTGTGATCGGCTATGGTTGCTACCTGGTGCTGAATGGCAGTACCGGCAGAAAATGATTTCTGGATGGGGTAGGCTGGGGGCTTCTCGGGTTTTGGGGCTGAGTGACCATGACTGAATCGACCGACCTGCCATTCCGGTTTCGGTTTCGCGTCCGCTACGGTGAATGCGATGCCCAGAGTGTGGTGTTCAATGCACGCTACGCGGATTACGTGGACATTTCCGTTAATGAATATATCCGCGTTCTGTTCGGGGATTACCAGAATCTGCTGGATCAGGATCTGGACATTCAGGTAGTGAGTCTCACCGTGAACTATCGGGCACCGGCGCGATTTGATGATGTGTTGGAAGCCAGGATACGAGCTGGCCGGATTGGTAACACCTCATTCACAGTGCACCTTGAATTCTATCGGTACGGAGATGGATTGCTGGTGGCAGAGGCTGATATCACCTACGTGTTGATCCAGCCGTCGACAATGACGAAGACGCCAGTGCCAGACGCAATCCGGAAAACGCTGGAGGAAGGCGCTCCCGGCGTGTTGATCAGTCACGCCGGGGAGCAGGTTCAGGATCGTTGATCAGCCCTGCTGCAAGGCCTGCATCACCGCCTTGGCGGTGCCTTCCGAGGAGGGCGGGTTTTGCCCGGTAATCAGCTTGCCGTCCACCACGATGTGCGGCGTGAAGTCATCCCCGCAGGTGTAGGTGGCGGTTTTCTCCTTCAGCATGTCTTCCAGCAGGAATGGCACCACGTTGGTCAGGCCAACGGTCTCTTCCTCACTGTTGCTGAAACCGGTCACGTTGCGACCGCCGACCAGGTTCTGCCCTGGCTTGATCTCGACGTCTCTGAAGACCGCCGGGGCATGGCATACGGCGCCAATGACCTTGTCCTGTTCGTAGGCTGCCTTGATCAGAGCGACGGACTTGTCATCGTTGACCAGGTCCCACAATGGGCCATGGCCTCCGGGGTAAAACAGGGCGTCGTAGTCGTTCATATCCACATCCGCCAGTTTCTTCGTGCTGGCGAGCGCTTCCTTGGCATGGGCGTCCTGCTGGAAACGATGGGTGGTTTCCGTCAGTGCATCCTCAGTTTCACTGTTGGGGTCGACGGGTGGCTGCCCACCCTTGGGAGAGGCAATGGTGATGTCTGCGCCGGCATCCCTGAAAACGTAATAGGGGGCGGTGAACTCTTCCAGCCAAAAACCGGTCTTGTGGCCGGTATCTCCCATCTGATCGTGCGAGGTGAGAACCATCAGTACTTTCATGTAACCTGTCCTTTTTGATCAAGGGATGTATTCTGACAACTGCCTTATAACCTTCTTACTTGCGGTGATCCGGCTGGAATTCAACCGTGTGGACGAGCGATCGCACCAGAACACTCATGGCGGAATGATGTTGAAAAAACTGTTTGAACCAACGTTGCGACTGTTCTGTGCGCTTTGTGTCTGGACTGGGGTGCTGACCGTGCCAGTTTCTGTCCAGGCGTCTGAGGACACCGACTGCAAGACGCTGACGGTGAGTGGTAACCCCGAATACCCACCCCTGCTGTGGCGAAGCACAGAGAAGGAGGGGGTTCTGGTTGGTGCCGTATCGGCGCTGTTACGGGAAATCGTCGAGCCCATGGGGCTGGAGGTTGTGGTCCGGGACCTGGGGTCCTGGGCCCGGGTTCAGCATATGGCTCGCAAGGGTGATATCGATATGGTCGCGGGCGCGTTCATTACCTCAGAGCGTATCGGCTACATGGATTACCTGCTCCCTCCGATCACACATCTCCCCACGGCTGTCTGGGTTCCCAAGGGTGGTGAATTCATCTACCGCCACTGGCCGGACTTGCTGGGGAAGCGCGGCAGCACGCTGATCAACAACAGCTTTGGGCAGAACTTTGATCGTTACGCAGACAACAACCTTCAAATCGAAGGGGTCAGAAGCATCGAGCAATCTTTCAAAATGGCACTTGCCGGCAGGGTGGATTATGTTCTCTACGAAGTGCTGCAGGGGCAGGTGAAGCTGGACAGCCTGGGTGTTGCGGACCGGTTTGAGGCGCTGGAGCCTCCTGTCAGCAGGGAGGGCCTATTCTTTACGTTCTCAAAGGCATCACCGTGTAACACGTTTGAGTTACGGGAAGCCATAGCCGACCGATTGTACAAACTGGTGAGTGCGGGCCGGGCCAGGCAGTTGATTCATGACTACACCCGGCTATATAGAGGAACGGAGTGAAGGGAGCTTTTGGGTAGCGATCGCTCCGAACAGACTGCAGGCAATAATAGAAACCACGATTGCAGGCCCCGCCGGGATATCCAGGCTGGCGGATAACCAAAGCCCGACGCTGTGTCCTGAAAAACAGTATGCTGCGGCTGCGAAAAGGCCATGTCCACGAAGAAAACAAAGCATCAGCGGCGCGACAATCAGGGTTGCAAACACGACGTAGATTCCCGCCATGTTGACGGTCGTGGTCACGGCCACCGCAAACAAAGGTAGAAAGCTCAACGAGCGTGTGCGTTCCGACGCTGTACTCTGCCACAACAACACGGCACCGGTGATGGTGACCAGCGGTATCAGCGCCGGGCCGGTGACCCACAGTAGATCCCCATTCAATGTCCTGGCCAGTTGCTGCGCCCCATGGGGATCGTTGCTGACCACCAGAGTGGCGAAGCTTGCCCCGGCGACATAGAGAATGCCAATCATGGCCTCGCGGTGTTCGGGGACCCATTTCAGAATCAGGTGCACCATCGCGACGGCAATGAACGCAAATAACAGCCCGCTGGCAGGAAGACCTGCAACGGTGTGATCCGGTAACAGTGACATCCCGGCCAGCGACCCGAGGGCCGCCCACTGGGCAATCGCCAGGTCTGCAAACACCACGCCCCGCGCCAGTACCCGGTAGCCCAGGGGGACCAGGCTCAGGGCCATCAGCATGCTTGCCCCCAGGGGTGTCAGTAGCCACAACCAGCTAGTCATTGCTGGCACTCTCGTTCGGGCGCTGCGAACGATAATGTTCCAGGCGACCAATGATGTGGCTGATCAGCGCCGCAAGGTGATCGGTGTCCGCGTCATTGGTGACGGTGCTGGGGAGCACTTCAACCGGAAGATCGACCTTCTCGGCTAGCCAGTGTGCGGGACGCTCGTCCTGGTAAGTGGCAATCAGGATCAACGCCAGTTCTGGAATCGCCGGGTCTGAAAGCACATTGCTCAGGTGGGATGCGCTTGGAGGCAGCCCCGGTTTAGGTTCCAGGTCAATGGCAGTGTCAATGCCAAGCCAACGCAGAAGGTATCCGAAGGTGGAGTGTTGAACCCCCACAGACATGCCTTCCAAATGCCTCGCTGCATTACGCCATTGCGTCGTTTTCAGATGCCAGTGAACCTTCCATTGTTGCTGGCGCAAACGGATACCATTGGTTTGTTCGGGCGCAAGATCAACGATTCTGTCTGCCAGTGCATTCAGGATCACTGGCACACGTTGTGGGTCCAGATGGATGTGTGGATCACCTTCCGGATGGACGTCGCCCATGCTGCGGTCTACATGTTGGTGAGGCTGATGCAGGTGGACCTGTTCTGCCGCAAAGAACAATCCCGGTTTCCCGGGTTGCACGTCCTGGTTGGATGCCCTGCTGATCAAAGCTGGAAGCCAGCCGGCCTCCAGCGACGCGCCGGTACAGACGGCAAGGTCGGCACGTCGCATGGCTGCAATCAGGCTTGGCCTGGCTTCAATATAGTGGGGATCCTGCATGGCCGTGGTCGCCGTGTGAATGTCCGCATCCGGAACCAGGGCCCGTACAAGGCTTGCCCACTCCGGCTCGCAGGCAAACACGTTGAGAGTTGCCTGGGCTGGCGTTATGACCAGCCCCAGCAGGACGCCCGATAGTAACCGCTTAAAATCCATGGGCACCATGCGCTCCGAAGCTCATTACGTATTGCAGCATGACGGTATTGTCGGCTTGCTCAAATCCTTCTGCCTCCTGGTGCGTGTACTGCAGCCTTACCGTTGAGAAGTGCGAGCGTGACCAGGCCAGCATGACGTCCGTTTCCTTCAGTTCCTGATGATGAAAGTGGTCGCCGTGAGCGTCCTGGAGTTCCACCTGTCCGTAGCGGGCACCCGTGGACCACTGGGGGGCGAACTGGTATACCGCCGACGCATACCACCCTTCATGAACATCGTTCGAGGTGGCATGCTCGTTCAGGTTGTCGGCGTACAGGTATTCACCACTCAGGGTCAGTTGCTGCTGGCGGTTGTTGCCTCCGGGGGCCCATTTCCACACCAGATCGGTGATGTAGAGGTTTTCGCCAGTGTAGCCGGCACCATGAGAGTGCCCACAGTGGTCTCCCTCATGATCATGGTCGTCGTGCTCCTCGTGGGCTTCGCTGTGAGTCTGACGGTTGTTCAGATACGAGAAGCCCGCCTGCCAACTCTGTGACCGGGAGAGGTCGCCCCCGACTCGTGTATTGACGGTATACACGCCGATGTCTTCGTCACCCTCAGAGAGTCTGCCGCCATCAAAGGCCTCAGCGCCAATCTGCCAATAGAAAGGCGTGGGAAGTAACAGGTTGAGGCGCAGGCCATCGTCGAAATAATGGCTTCCCAGCAGGGCTCGATACACGGCAGGGCGTTCGACGAAGTCGTCCTCGTGGAGGTGGCGACTGTTCAGGTAACCCACCTGAGACAGAAACCGCCCGCCGCGAACACTAAGGTTGTAGGGCATGCCGGTGGTCTGCAGGAAGGCTTCTTCAAGCTCCAGTTCGGTTTCACCTTCGTGATCTTCCAGAACCGCTGTCAGACGGCCCTCGAACAGATCATCGATGGGCGAAGACAGGGACAGTTCGGTATGACCAAGACCAAAGCCTTGATCACGGTGTGACAGGGCCGTCTGGTTCTGTTTGTAATAGCCGTCCAGGATCACGCTGACGTCAGGGTTCAGTTCGTTGGCCTGGTTGGCTTGGATGGTGGCGAGCGGGAACAGGGCCAGCGCGAGAGCGCTGGCACCAATGTATCGGTGTGTCATAGAGGTCCTCTGACTGCAGGATTGTGTGCGGATGGAGCGTTCTCTGGTGTCATTCTTCGTGATCGTGATCGTGATCGTGATCGTGATCGTGGTCTGGCAAGCCAAGCCAGACCAGTCCGGATGCGGCGAAGTCCAGAGTGATCGTGCGAACGATGTCACCATCGTGCGTGTCGATCTCGATGATGGTCTGATCGTTGGGGTTCAGCACGAACAAGCGGTCTTCCGACGCGGACTGTGCGATGGCTGGAGCCGCATCCGTCTCCGCCAGAGGGGGCGTGATATCAAGGGTTGCGGCCAGGGCCCATTCGTCGGACGGATGGAAAATCCGCAGCTTGCCGTCGTCGCCCATGACATAGAAAACCTCGCCGTGGGCATCAAAGCCCTGGGCGATACGGCCAACGCCGTCTTCAAGCGCGAGTTCGCTGTAGTTATCCGTGGCCGCTTCGGCATCGATCACAAACAGTTGATCACCGGCAATGCCGACCATTTCCTCAACGTTGTGATGGCTCGCCAGTGTGCCGATCCGGCTGCCGTTTTCCAGGGTGTCAGGGTTGCCAAGCTTGGTCGCCGGATAAGAGACGCCGTGCAGATCAATTACCAGGACGCCATCGCTGCACCCAAAGGCGACAACGTGATCGTTGGCCGCTGCACCGTGGAGCCGGGGGCAGGTTTCGCTGTAGCGTTCCTCGAACGCGAATGCGCCGTTGGCGAAATCGTAGCGCTCGACCTGGCTGGGCAAGGTGGTGTCGGTGACAGAGGCATCGCGGTAGGTAACGAACAGTTTGCTATCCGCAAGTTTGGCAACGCCGTGCATGTTGTTGTCCAGATCCAGGGAGGCTTCGGCGGTTCCTCCTCCCAGCGACTCGTCGGTGAACACGGTGACTTTGGAGCTGGCGGCGTCTGAGCCATCAAAGAAAACGATGCCCCGATCGTCGCCCAGCGAGTAGTGAGTGGGGCGGTTATCGTTCAACGTCAGGTTGAGCATGGTTGGCGTTTCCGCGTAATCATGCATGTGGTCGCCGTGGTCCTCGGTATACAGACCACTGTCGAAAAAAGAAACCAGATCGTCGCCACGCTGAATAACGACCCCATAGCGGCTATCGGGGCTGCTGAACAGTCTGGGGGCTTCCCCCGTCAGTTCAAACGTGGCCAGGGTTTGACCGTTGTCGTCGATGTCCAACACCTTTACGGCATTAGCGTCAGTATCGAACAGCGCTAGACGGCCGGCGTTATCGATGTCGGTATGCTCATGGGAATCATCGTCATCCGAACTGCTGCCGCCACACCCTGCGATCAGGATGGCGGAAAAGGCGATGGCCATGGATGAACGGCCTGAAAGAGCCCAATTCCGTTCGGCTTTCGAATTGTCTTGAATTGTCATTCCAAACTCCTTGTTGTGTTAAATGTTATAACATTGCGTTTCAGAGGTAGCTCAAAGCCAGTCCAGCGCCAGAACCAACCGTGGATGGCGGCTAGGTGAAGGCGACCTGTGGACCAGCCCTTTCCCTTCATTACCCATTCAGTTGCCGATTTCGACATTAATGTTATGTTATAACATAATAAACTCGAAAGCCAAGCTTTCTCCCTTTGTGCTCAATCCAGAGATAGACCTTGGGGAAGAAGAAAAGCGAAGTGTGACTGACCTACTGGTGGATCAGGAGCAGTTGTTGGCAGGGAAGGCGTTTTGGCAAACGCTCAACGATCCGTTCCCGGCCTGGGAAGAGCTCTGACGCCGGTCGAGTGACTGGCCTGGGTGGCTGGGCGCTTCGTGTCGTGGCGGGACTGCTGTTTCAGATCCAGCCACGCCTGAAAAATGCTGCTGGCGTTGCCGGCCAGTTGAGTTGCTGCTCGGCTCATCACACCGTCTCCTGTTTGCATCGACTCACTGAAAGACTAGCAGTAATAATCTTTAATGCAAACGATTATCAATAACAATTTGGAGTGTGGTTGATCTTGCCTGATGGCATACGTTTATTGGATACCCACCCTATGGTCGTTCGCTACCTATCTGTATACACTAAAGAGCTTTGGGGCCCCTCAGCTTACAGGGCCCACAACACTAGGAGGTAGCAGTCGATGGCAATCTGGACCCGCAGTATCCCCACCCTCGAACAAATGGCCGAAGCCAGTAAAAACACCGCTGTCGAGACCATGGGTATTGAATACGTGGAGATTGGTGATGACTACGTGATTGGCCGGATTCCGGTCGATGAACGCACGGTTCAGCCGTTTGGCATTCTCCATGGTGGATCGTCAGTGGTGTTGGCGGAGACCCTGGGGAGCATGGCGGCCAATTATTGCTTGCGCAAGGAGAACCAGATTGCTGTGGGGCTGGACATCAACGCCAACCACATCCGCTCCGTTACCAAGGGCTGGGTATACGGAACCGCACGCCCGGTTCATATCGGCGGCACAACGCAGGTCTGGGAAATAAAGCTGGAAAACGAGGAAGGCAAGCTGACCTGTATCTCAAGACTCACCATGGCCGTCATCGACCGAAGCTGACACGTCCGGTGCTTTACGGTTGAGAATGCCCTGTTCGATGAAGTCCTTCATTACGATGCCGAAGCTCTCGTCCGGCACTTCCCGGGCAATCTTGTAGGGTTGTCCGGAGCTGTCCTGCGTTTCTTTTAACAGGTTTGCTTCGCGAAAGATGGCCAGCGGCTGCTTGTTTGCGTCTCGCACAAGCAGCACCCGCGGTTTGAGTTTACTGGTGGGATGGGTGGCCACTACGATGCCTACCTCACCGTTGGTCATTTCCACGATGGATCCGGGCGGGTAAACGCCAACCATGCGGATAAACTCCACCGCCAGCTCCGCATCGAACTGGGCGCCCTTGTTGCGGTGGATAATCTGCAACGCTTCCATGGACGCCCGCCCCTTGTCGTAAACCCGGGAGCTGGTGATGGCGTCGTAGGTGTCGACCAGCCCCACGATTTTCGCGAACAGTGGAATCTGCTGCCCGGATAGGCCTCGTGGATAGCCCTTGCCATCCATTCGTTCGTGATGGGAATAAGCAACATCAACGGCCGCGTGTGCCAGTCGGGGGAGTGCCGCAAGCACATCGCGACCAAAAGTGGTGTGGTTTTTCATCACCGCGAACTCTTCGGGCGTGAGGGCCCCGGGCTTGTTCAAGATCTCGTCATCAATGCGCATCTTGCCGACATCGTGAAGCAGGCCACACAGTGCCACAGTGCGAATCTCACCTTCCAGCAGCCCCAGGTGCTTGGCAAACGCAGCTGACAGGATTGATACGTTGATGCAGTGTTCGGCCGTGTATTCGTCCTTGTTTTTGATCTTGGTGAGCAGTAGCAGAGCATTGTCGTTGCGCAGTACGCTATCCACGCAATCATCCACCACCTGGTGGATCTGGTTCATTTCCAGGGTCCGCCCGAGCCGCAGGCTGGACATGATGTTTTTAGCCGTGGCTTTGGCATCGGCATAGTTCATCCGTGCCGTTGCCATTTCTCGGCTGGCGTCCACTTTATTGACGTAGGTGACTTTCCGCTTGGGGATGGCCGAAGGCTGTTGAGAAACGTTGGGCTTGCTGGTTTTAGTTGATGTTTTACGTCGGCTCAGCGGCGCGTGTCTCTCGGCAGTTGGAGCGACTTGTACACGTCCTTCCACGATGACCGTTTCGCACTGTTGCTGCACGGCAAGCACATCTTCCTCAGTCTGAAGAATGAAGCCCTGCAGCAGGAAATCGGTATCCTCCCACGGCCGGTCCAGACGAATCACATGCATCCCTATTGCCAGTTGGGATACCGGAATTTCAGTCTCTACGATGTCTTCGCGGCCCATTGGCATAGTAGATTTTCTCGAAGCCAGGATTGGCGCGATCGCCCGATCAAACTCCGGGTTTGTGCGCCCCAACCAAAGTATGAGTGAACGCTCCGCCCGTGTATCGCTTGAATCCTAAAATAGTGTCAAATGCTGTAACCAAAAGAAAACGTGCCGGTCATTTCAGCCTAGCATGCGCTACCGTCCCTGCAACATGAAGGTTTCGTACTCCAGCTTGTCGAACTTGCGCGACAGCAGCCACAGGCCGGTCAGCGCTGCGAGCAGGCCTGCGGCGGCAAAACCATAGCCATAGAAAGACGCTCCCAGTTCGATGGTGATGAACGTAAACGCAATATTGCCGAAGAAAAACAGTGCACAAAGAGTGACGTTAATGCCTCGTGCGTCGAGGTAGAACAGCACGTTCTGGATCGCCAGCAACAGTAACTGGATGCCAACGGCGACCAGGTCAATGTGGAATAGCGGCAGGTACAGAGGGGATATTCCGATGGCCGCCAGGATTTCCTCGCTCCAGAGGAAGATTACGATGACCGTCAGCCCCTGCACCTTGAAGATCTCGTAGATTCCGTTGCGGGCCACGATGACCATCTGGTCCCGGAAGCGATTGATCCGTTCCAGGGTGTCGCCCTCCCGTACCGCGTTGTAGAAACGCTCGTAGGCCTCGGCAAAGTCGGTTTCCATGCGAACCAGAAAGACCGCCATACCGGGGATAATCGAGAGGTAAGCCAGGAAGATGGGCAAGTCGTAGATCACCGACGCGCGCAGGCTGGCGATAATAGGCTGTGAGGTGTCCGGGTGAAACCAGAAGATGAATTTGTCGGCCCACACCGCCGCATTGAACAGCAGGCCGGTGAGGATCAGCGCCGGAAAAATCTGCCGCCGCCGGGTAAAATCAAATCGGATGAAGTGGTCACCCGGATACTGCCGGATAATGGTGTAGAAGAAGCTGAAGAAAAGCAGGCTGTGGCCCAGAAGAAGGCCGGCCAGCAACCCCTCAAGGCCAAATTGTGACAGCACCATGGAGCTGACTACGGCGGTGGCGTAACCCAGCGCAAACACCACCACAATGCGACGATAGGACTTCATGCTGGACAGGAAGATTGTCACCGGCCACAGGTTACACAGCACGACAAAGTTGGCCAGCATCAGCAGGCGGTACAGCACCGAAGTGTCGCTGAAGAACAGCACCATGGCCATCAACCCCAGCCCCAATGACAGTACCGTAGTGACCCAGATCAGCCCCATCAAATTGGGCAGGATCAGGTCATTGCGCTTGGCGTACAGCCGGTCTGCCACCCAGCGGGTGAAGACGTGCTGGAACAGGCCCGACAGGGTCAGGGAGACGGCCATCAGGTAGGTCACCGATACCAGGAACTGAACCACCTCGGTATCAGATACCGCCAGTGTGAAACTGATCACCCCGATCATCATGACGCCGAGCACCGACAGCACCCAGGGGCCGGAGCTGATGATACCGGCCAGGCCGTAGGCCTCGAACAGGTTCAGGAAACTGTCGCGCTTGAGGATGCGGCGTATCTCGAAACCGATGCCTGCCATTAGCCGTTCAGCCCCTTGTTGTAAATGGAGCGGTAGGCCCCGAACATGCTTTCCAGGGTATAGAACTTCTGTACCCGCTCCAGCCCCGCTTTCTGAGCCTGTTGCCATTGCTCGGGGTTCGACAGCAGCCGCACCGCTTCCCGCGCGGTCGCTTCAGGATCTGCGATGGGCACCACAGCACCGCTGGCGCCCAGTGCACGGTCTTCGTCGCTGGCGCCTTCCAGTAATTCGCGGCAAGCGCCCACATCGGTAGCCAGGCAGGGCAGGCCCGCAGCGTGGGCCTCCAGGATTACCAGCGGCAACGCTTCGGAAATGGACGTCAGTACCATCAGCCCAAGCTGAGGAAGAATGTCGTTGACGTTCTGGAATCCCAGGAATTTCACTCGTTGGTTGAGGCCCAGGCTATCCACCAGTTCCTTGCACTCGCGTACGTAGGTTTCGTCCTCGTCTTCCGGACCGACGATCCAGCCCTCCACGTCGGGAATGGTTTCGCTGACCGAGCGCATGGCACGGATAAAGGTTTTTATATCCTTGATGGGAACGACCCGCCCGACCAGTCCCAGCACTTTCGGGATGTGGTCGGGGCGGGCCTTCCTTGCGGCGTCGAAGCGGGTGGGCTCAATGCCGTTGGGAATGATACAGGTACGTTCAGGCGGTGCTCCGTCCTGAAACTGCCGTTGCTGATTGCCCTGGTATAGCGACACGATCGGGTCCGCCTGCTGGTAGGCCAGTCGTCCAAGGGCCTCGAAAAAACGGATCCAGAGCCGGCGAATGTATCCCAACTGCTCATTCAGCGTACCGCTGACCTGGTCCGTGGGGTCGTGAATCCACTGGGCCTGGGAGAGGTCAATCTTGCGTTCCTTGGTGTAGATGCCATGTTCACTGAGCGCGAAGGGAATGCCCCGCTGCTCGCTGGCGATGGCGCCGAGCAAGCCCGCGTAACCGGTGGAAATGGAATGCAGCATGCGCACGGCCGGCATCTTTCGCGCCACTTCGGCGAGCTGGAACAATGGCGCGTGCATGATACGGATCGACCAGAAATAGTCGACAAAGGACGGCTCCGTACAGTATTTACGGTAGTTCTCGTCAATCATCTCCCAGCTTTCTTCACTGTAGAGGAAGTCGTCACGGCTGATACCCTGCTTCTGGCCCAGGTCGGCAAACACCTTGTGGAGGATGTCTGGCGGTACTGACTTTTCGGACTTGAACTGCTCGTGCAGGCACTTCTGGGCCTCGAAGGCGGCCTTGTTACCCCGACGTGGCCGGGGTTTGCCAGCAGCTTCGGTGTCCATCAGGTAGTGGCATTCCAGGTGAGTGACATTGTCTGGCAGGACATACTGTTGCTCGCCGTAATGTGCGCGGTCGCCGCCCAGAAAGATCAGGGCGAAGGTGTATTCCGGCAAGCCGGTAATGACCTGGTGCACCCAGGAGGACACCCCGCCCCGGATGAACGGATAGGTGCCTTCCAGCAACAGGGCGATGTCAGCTTTGGGGGTTACGCTGGTTTTGGGTAATGTCATAACCATGACTCGATAACCGGTCGGTTGGCGGGGTGGAAACGCTCAAGAGGGCAGGCCGAAAGATGTTGGCGCACCTGAGCAAAGTCCCGGCGCAGGTACGCGACTTCCCCCAGGTAGGGCATGATCAATTCCGGTGACGAGCCGCCGGCAAGCGCCGAACGGAAGGCCTCTTCCGCGTTGTCGATGTTACCCAGGGCGAGTTCCACACGGCCGAGCAGGCGCCAGTCGTTGTGTTGGGAGCGTCGGGCCACCAGTCGTCGTAGCAGTTTCCCCGCACTGTCCAGGTAGTAGTGTCGCAGGCCGCCCTGGGCCAGGCCCAGATAAGCCATTTCCCACCAAACCTGTGCCAGCCTCCGCTGAAGGGAAACACTGGTCAGGTCGTCGGCGTTCTGCAGTGACTGCTGGAGAGTGCCGGCCCGTTGGGCCAGGGTTTTCTCTTTTTGCTCAAGCATGGAATAGGCCAGCAATCGCACATCGTCAGACGGGTCTTTCAGAGCTTCACGCAGAATTTCAATGGCGTCCCGGTCGTTCATCTGGCGAGTGGCCATCAGTGCTTTCAGGCGTTTGTCGGTGCTAATGGCTTCGCGCAGTACCTGGCGAAGGCCGCCCTGGCTGTAAACCACCTGTAGATCCATATCGATCGGCTGGAATGGCAGTTCGGGGATGTCCACTTCCTGCCAGGGTATGTCGCGACTGGACCGCGGTAGATACAGTGCCAGCAACATGCCCAGTACCAGGCCCACGCTGCCAATGAAAGGGATGGCAAACTGCAGGGTGAACAGGAAGACACCTGTGGTAATGGGCTGCCCGCGATAGCGCGACGGCATCAATGGCAGCAGGATCAGGGTGAGCAGCGCACAGGCCATGGCATGGGCGATCAGGTAAGCGGCCAGCTCAAGGTTGCCGGCGGTGGGTGATAGCAGTCCGGTGACGCCGCCGGTTTCCAGCGCCAGGGCGAGCAGTGCAAACCAGCTATTGGCCATGGCTGTTCTTTCCCTGGTTGTGCTCTCCCTGGTTGTCGAACAGGAAGGCCTGCACCCACTCATCGGCCTGGGCCCGATTACGGACTTGCAGGGTTTGCGGTGTCACCAGGTCACTGGCATGCAACCCCAGCTGTTCCCTCAGTCCGTCGTCCAGCCGTTGTAGATAGCCGGCCAGGCCCAGTTCATCGGTGAGCGGCATCAAAACAACGATGTAGCGCTGATTGCCGGCCCGATGCTCGGCAATCACATCAAGGCCCCGGCGGACTTTTTGAATATGGTCGGCAATCAACTGGCCATTGCGGCTGTCGGCCAGCGGCAAGCCCACCATCGCTGCGGGTAGGTTGAAGAATTCCGCGTCGCGGCCTGCACGGGCCAGATGGCGCCGGAAGTAACGCCATTCCGGTGATCCGCCGGCCTGTATTTCCGAGTGTTCATGGGCGATGTCTGCCATGTGCCCGGCCAGGATCGCCAGCAGTCGCAACGAGCGAGCCTCGAAGCTGAAAAAGGGCATGGCCTCGATAACACACAGGCCGATAAAGCGATCTTCGGAGTCAATCAGGGGAATGGCTGCCAGCAGATCGGTGTCGAGGTCGCCCATACGCTGGCGGAACTCAGTCTGCACCGACACCAGTTTCCGTTCCGCCAGTGCGTGCAGCAGCAGTGGATCTTTCAGGTCCACCTTGCGGAAGCGACCGACCGTTGCCAGTGGTTCCGGTTCGGGTACGCCATTATTGACGGCGTAGATGCCGGCAATCTGCAGTTGTCCGTAACGCCCCAGTAGCTGGAGCATCAATGAGGCCGTCTCCTGATTCAGGCCGGCCTGACCGGCTTCGCCAATCTGCGCGTACAGGCGTCTAAGCGCCTCTCTCAGGCTGCTGGAGCTGCCGGCCAGTTGTTGCTCGAGTCGGTCATGGGACACCTTGAGCAGATAGTAGTTGCGGGTGAACTCTTCCAGGCGGGAACCGCGGTAGTCGTTGCTCGCTTCCAGTTTTTGCTGCTGGCGGCCCCAGTAGTCCCGAAACTCACCCGCCAACAGGCTGATGCCGAGTACCCCGGTGGTCCACACGTAGGGAAAATCACGGGTGCCGCTGGTGATCTCAAACCGCAAGTGAAAACCCAGGGCGGCGATGATGATCAGGGCTGAAATCAGCGCCATGAAAAAGCCGTACCTCAGGCCTACCAGTAGCGGTCCCAGCACGGGCCAGGGAAAGTTTCCCGTCAGATAGAACGGATCATCCGGCCGGTGCCAAACGCTAAAGGCCAGGAAAAACGCGGTAATCAGCAGGGTTTCCAGCCACTTCAGCGCAATGGGTACCCGTACCTTCTCGCCCGTTATCTGCTCTGCTTCGTCCATAGTGAACCCTGTTGCTCAGGCGGTATTATTGGCTTTCGATCAGTGGCATGGCGTTGGCCAGCTCGTCCAGAACCTTATGGGCCGCCACGCTCAGGCTTTCACGACCCCATCCCGTGCGGGCCGAGGTGCCGGACCAGACGACGCGATTGTCGTCTGCGTTGCGTATTTCCAGGGTAATGCCTACGGCGGGCTCGCCATCCAGCCCACTTTTGTAGCGCCATTCTTCCACGGTGCCCGTGAATAGGTAGTCCGCGCCATCGTTGCGGGCCGTGGCGAGAGCTGTTTGCTGTCGTTCACTGCTTTCGTACAGCAAGGGGTTGCGGTCATCGGGCAGGTAGAGGGTCACGTTTTCGCTGCCCTTGGCTCTCAGGATCGCGGACAGCACACTGGCGGCCTGGTCTCCGGCCTGGGGTGTCTGTGACAGGTTGATCAGCGGCAGCACCGCAAACTGTCCATCCTCCGGAATCGGCGAGCCCTCCTGGCTCTGGATAACCGAACAGCCAGCCAGAAGTAACAGGGTGAGCCAGAGGCTATGGCGTAGTGTTTTCATAACGGTCTCCTTCAGCGACCAGGGTAAATCGTGTATGTAAGATTGAATTCGGTTCGGCCGTTGCCGTCCAGCCCTTCCGACGACCAGCGTCCAGACAAGGCTAGTTCATCATCCCCCAGCACCCGCCAACCCAGGCCCACTTCCACACCGATTTCCGCCGTTGAAGTGGATAATACATAACCGGCGTCCAAACCGAGAAATGCGCGGGGTGAGGGTGTCGAGCGATACAGAGCGTGGGGTGAGCCATGGAACCAACGTGTGCCCACACCGATACGTTCATACTCCTCGGTCAGCAGGCTGGCGGTTTCCAGTGGCTGATCCAGTGCCGCAAGGGTGGATGAGGGCAGGGTTTCGGCCAGGGATAGCTGCTGGTTTCGATAACCGGCGCTGATAATCCAGGCCGGGTCATTGCGAAAAATGGTGTAGGTGGCATTCAGGTCCAGCCCGTAGCCGTCCGCCAGTTGATCGTTCTCCAGGCTGTTGACCGTCAGTTGCTCAAGTTGGGCATTCAGGTTAAGCCGGGAGAAAGGGGTGTAGCTGGCGCTGGCGTAGGCGCGGTCGCGGCGGGTCAGCCACCAGGCTTCGGCGCTGTCCGGTGTGCGTTCCTGGAAATGGTAGCCGGCGCCGAAGGCGATGCGGTCAGACCATTGCTGGTCGAAGGCAGCGCTGATGGCCAGGTCATCCTGCTGGTAGCGTGGCAACTGGCTGACCGATAGCGACCAGGCGCTATTGCCTGAGCGCCTGTCCACCTCGAAAGAAGTCTCACTGCTGCGACCGGGGGTGCTTATCAGTCGCCCGGAATCGCTCGCCTTGAGAGTGCTGGCAGACAATTTCCAGCGAAACTCGTCTTCGCTGAACTGCCCGGTTATCCCGCTGCGCTGAACGGTAAAGTTACCCAGGTTCTGCCAGCGGCTGCCCACTTGAATGGCACGGTTGAACGTCTGGTGTAGATTTACCGTGTCCTGCATCGTCACCCTCTGTTGTTCCGCCGTCATCGGACTGTTGAGTCGATCAAGCTGCCGAACATAGCGGCCTGTCTGTTGTTCGCGGTTTTCCGGCGCAGACCGTAGGGTTTGTCCGATGCGTTGGCGCACCGCTGCGTTTCGGCCGTCCGGTGCCGGTAGCAGGGCCTCCGCGACCAGCGTGTCACCCTGATTGGACGCAAAGTACGCCAGGGTTTCGCGTAATCCCCTCTGGTCAGGGTCGTCGACTTCGCCGCTGCGGGGAAAGGTCGCCAAGGTTTGCCAGGCCAGTTTGAGCAACCCTTCCTCACTGTACACCGCAAAGCGGCTGGAGCGGCTGGAGCGGGTGGATGGGTCTTCCTGTAATCTTTTCGCGGCCTTTTGGCGAAGATCGGTTGCGGTGCCGGGTGCACCGGTCTGATCCAGCAGTCTTGCCGTCGCCAGAAGCCACTCAATGTCATCACTGCGGGTATCCATACCCTGACGAAACCAGTTCAGAGCCCGTCTTGGCTGGCCCAGGGCACTGTAACCGTAGGCCAGGACCGGATAGGCGGCGGGAGAAGGTGTATCACCGATTCGGGCCAGCAGGGCCGGAAGGGTGTCGGCGAACTGTTCCGCATTGGCAAGTTGCAGCCAGGCCCAACTGATCATCAGGTTCTCATCGTCGGGTGCCAACTCCCACGCGGCGCGGTAGGCATCGTTTGCTGCCAGGACCTCGTCGTTGCGCTGGTGAATCAATGCCCGAAGTGACCAGTAGCGCGGGTTGTTGCGGGCAGTGGGAACGTCCGTTTGCCAGCGTTCGAGGGTTTGCTCCAGTTCCTGCCATTGCCCGAGCGCCAACTGGTATTCAGCGATAGCGGCCAGGAACCGGGGTTCCCCGGTTTCAAGGAAAAGATGTTCGCTCAACGACAGGGCCCTTGGGTAGTCCTCGAAAAGGGCTGCCAGGTTGAGCAGGCGCTCCTTTAAATTCGGCGTAAGCTCAGAGTCGCTTCTGGCCAGGAGACTTTCATAATCCCGCTTCAGGATGTCGGTTCTACCCAGGCTGTTGGCCAGGTCCATCCGCATGATTTGAACTGTCTCGGCCAGTTGCCGGTCTTGCGGCTCGAAATTCAACAGCGCCAGGGCGCGTTCAGGTTGCCGTGTGCGCCAGTAAAGAGAGGCCAGTTGTATGCGGTCGGCGTCGGATAACCGTGGCTCGTTTTCCAGCAGTTCAATGGCGGCGGGGAAATCACGCAGGTTAACCAGCAGCGTCAGTAGTCGTTCCCTAAGCGTGTCGGACCGGGGAAATCGTGATCGGCCTTCCGTTAGCCATTCCCTTGCATCATTGAAACGCCCGGAACCCACCAATGCGTCGGCCAGGGTGATATAGCCTTCCGGTTGCAAACGCTCCTGCCTGGCCCCCTCGGTTAACAGCATTCGCAGTGTGTCCCACTGGAAGAGCCCGCGCGCCAGATCCACCGATCGTTGAAAGGCTTGCGCGGAACCGGTTTGTTGATAGAGGGACACCCATACAGGCAGCGCTTCCTGCGGCAGGCCGTTCCACTCCAGCACTTGAGCAATGGTTTGCCGATCTTCGCGAGTGAGTCTGTCCGGTGTCTTCTGTAGCCTCCGGATAGTATTGAGCGCTGCTTTCAGATTCCCGGCGGCGAGTTGAAAGGCCAGCAATTCTCGCTGGAACTCTGTGTTGTCGGGATGCCGGTCCGCCCGTTGCCGAATCCAGGTGGCTTCGTCCGTAGCCGAACCAGCCAGTCTTGCCAGCCGGATACCTTCGGTCTGTGCTGGTTCCGACATCCGGGTGTCCGGGAGCTTTTGCTTGAAGAGTGCCAGCGCCGCTTTTGGATTGCCGCCGGCAAGCTCCAGGCGAATGATGTTGTCGATGAACTCATCGCGGGCCTCGGGGCGGACGGTGTCAATATAAGGGCGCAAGGTCGCTGCAGCCATTCCAGGCCGACCCTCTGCTTCCTCCAGCCGAGCGATTTCACGGGCCAGTTGAAGCCGTTGGCCGGGGCTGGTCATCCGGTCCTCGACGCCTTGCAGCAGTGTCAGGTAACGGGGCTGGCTCAGCCAGCTGGAGGCTGGCCTTAAGAGCTCCAGAATGCGTTCCGGTTCATAGGATTGGCGGACCAGCGCCTGGGCGTCGGCAAAGAGTTGGTCTTTCCGGGCCTCCCTCCGGGGGCCTTCTGGGATTGCAAACAGGCGTTGAGCCTGCAGTTCCAGGTAAAACTCAAAGGCCTCCTCCGGCACCGTCTGTTGTGCCATCAAGGGGGCCAGTACCTGGTCTGCGCGTTCCAGTTGGCCGGTTGTGCTCAGGGCCCGGGCCAGGCTGAGGCGTAAGGGAACGTTGTCTGAATCCGAACGCAGTAGCACTTCCAGATAGGCGATGGAAAGGGCGTCTGGCGTTTCAAGGTACTCCGGGTTCTCGAACACTGCCTGTCGCGGAAACAGCAGATACAACGCCAGCGCGATAAGCGCTCCCATAAGGACCAGCGCGGGCAAGCTGAAAAAGGACTCCCTGTTCCGACGCATAACGCTATTGGCACTCCAGCATCAGGGATTCTGTTTGCCGGCTGCTGAGAACAATCCGCACCTGTTCACCCGACCGTGACATCCGTGCCGAACCGCCGCTGGTTGTACATCGGCGGGTTCCGGCAAGGGTGAATTCCACGTTCCGATGGCTTTGCAAACCCAGCGTTATCCGCCATTTCCCGGCTACCTGCTCGCGCTGCCATTGGGTAAGTACCCCATTGGCGTGGGCCAGCCAGGGGCCTTTCGGGGCGGAGTCGGTCAGGAGCAGGCGGGGCGAATCACCGGTCAGATGCACGTAGCGGTGGCCGGCAGCATCGTGGAAACCGGCGACGCCAGTGCTTCTCTCTAGGTCGGGAAACCGGTCCTGCTCAATGGTGACGGTGTGGGGTTGGCCAATACCGCGCCAGTGCCAGCCACCGTTATCGTCCCTGAGCAACGCCGAGTAATAGAGGGTTTGCACGCGCTTGGCGTAGTCGCTGAGATAGAGCGGTGTGACGGGTTGATCTAGGGCGTATTTGTAGACCTCATGTAAGGCTCCGAGGGCCTCGGGTTTGGTGCCCGAATAGAAGTGGTAGTAAATGCCCATAGGCTTTAGTCGGCCTTTGACTTCGAGGATGCGGAAAGTGTCCGTCACATTGCGAAAGCCATAGTAAGGGCCTGTCCAGTTGTTGGTGTAGACGTTTTCGTTCATCACCGGTGCGTACACCTGCAGTTCATCGCCTACGGGGCGGGCGTCAGGCCAGGTTTCCGCCAGCTCGGAAGCGTAGGGCAATGGCTTGGTGTTGCCGCCATTAACGTTGACCAGGCCAGCTTCCCGAACCCGTTTCAAGGCATTGGCGCCGGGCCGGGCGTCGCCTGTCCAGAGGAACACCGATACGGGCTTGTTCGCCGGGGCCAGACGTTGATTAATGTATCGCACCGAGCCTTCGATTTCGCGTTCAAGCGAAGCCTGGTAATCCGGGATGTTCATGAAATAGCCATACAGTGTGTTTTCAAGCCTCGGGGCGGTGCCACCTTCTATCGATTGCCAGAAGAACGGATGACTGTAGGTATGAGATGCAACTTCCACCGAATTTAATCTGAATATGGCCCTGGCGATGCGTTCCGCCTCTTTACTGGCGCGCGGGTATAGGCCCTCGGGTGAAACTTCCGCTTCGATGACCGAAACGGTATGGGGCACCTCATACCGTGACAGAATCTCATCCTGGATGACCTGGGCGCCCAACGGGCTACCGGGGAATTCCCCCCGCGAGACGAAGCCATCGCCGTCAATGTGGGCGGTGAGTATGCGGCGGCCATTCTCCGTGGTGGTATCAATTACCGGCATGGCAGGTGCACTGAAGGCCTGCTGGATAAACTCGAAGGGATTGAACAGCCAGTAGGCTTCGTCGTCGGGGCCGGTTTCGAACAGGAAGGGCGCTGAGGCCACGCCGCCTTTGTCATGGGTGTAGATGGCCGAAAATTGCTGGCCCTGCGCGTCGGTGATGGTCAGCCAGGGCGTGTGTCCTTCTACTTTCGGCATGGCCTGTGTGG